>DASZXN010000362.1:0-12321 GCA_035545875.1 Phototrophicaceae bacterium | reverse complement strand
CTCGGCGCGATGTGGAACGACGAGCATCGCGCGCTCGTGCCGCGACTGGTCGGCTACCCCGGCGCGTTCATCCGCGAGGTGGCGATCTTCGCGCTGACGCAGGTCGCGTACGAAGACCTGAACACGCTGCCGCTGGCGGTGCTGGAGAAATCCTACAACAGCCTCAAGGAGCAGATCGACGTGCGCGACGATTTCCTGACGCGGCGCGGCAGCAGCGGCATCGGCTTCTTCGGCTCATCCGGCGAGCCGGAAGTCGAGTACGAGTAAAATCTAAGGGTGCAGCGTGCTGCGCCCCTACGATGTCCCCTCTGCGATTAAAGCTCGCGCCACTTGAATGATCTGCGCATTGTTCTGCGCTTGATCGCCTGTTGGGAGCAGCAGTGTATCCTCCAGCCCGATGCGGCATTGATAGCCCCACTTGGCCGCTTCGGTCAGCAGCGTCCAGGCGGTATCGTCCGAGCCGTGCAGCAGACGCGGCACACTGACTTTAGCCTCATCGAGCAGGCGCTCGATCTTCTCAACACTGACCAGCGCCGCTGCTGTGTCCTCCTCCATTGGTTCGAGCAGCACGCGCAGACAGCGTTCGCCCCAGCCTTCGGTCAGCGCGATCTCAGTTGAGAACGGGAAAGTCAGGCCGAGTTCGATGCCGACGCCGCGATCATGTAAGCTGCACGCGATCTGCTCCGCGCCGTCCTCGTGAAAATTGACCGAGACGAAATCGGGCAGCACTGTCCAACCCTGAATCGCTTGGATGCGCTCATCGGTATCCGGCACGATCCAGTCGCCCGTGCTGATGCCGAACTGCGCCGTCGGCAAAAGGTCACGGCAGGCGTTCAGGCAGCGCGCGACATCTTCTGCTGCCAGGCTTTCGCCGCCCTGTTCATTGCGGACGTGAAAATGGATGGCGTTCGCGCCCGCCATGATGCAGGCTTGCGCGTCACGAGCGATCATCTGCGCGGTAGTCGGCAGCGCCGGATGTGATCCTGCCGCGCGTGAGCCGTTGATGCAGGCTTTCAGGAAGATTGCCACACGGCCTCCCAACTTCAACCAGAGTCGGACAATAGAGACGCAGGCAACCAATGATGGTTTCATACGTCCCTATCAATTATAACATCATTCGTTAAGAGCCGGAGCTATTTCTCGTGGGTGAGGGTAAAGCCGCGCAGAAAGCTTTCTTGCAGCACCAGAAAGACGATCAGCGGCGGGATCGAGGCGATCACGGCGGCGGCCATCGCCACGCCCCAGTTACCGAGATCGAGCGCGCTGGCGGTGATGCCTTTGAGGGCAACCTGCACCAGTTCGCGGTTGTTGTCGCTGACGACCAGCAGCGGCCATAAATACTGATTCCAGGCGTAGATGAACTGGATCATGCCGAGCGCACCGATCACGTTCCACGAGAGCGGAATCAGGATGCTCCACAGAAAGCGCAGCGGATTCGCGCCATCGATCTGGGCAGCGTCGGCCAGTTCCGCCGGGATGTTCGAGAAGTGCTGGCGAAAGAGCAGCACACCGGTCGCGCTCGCGAGAAAAGGCGCGATGAGCGCCTGAAAGGTGTTGATCCAGTGAAGCTGTCCCATCATGCGATAGAGTGCCACGACCAGAATATCGGTCGGCATCATGAGCGTCAGCAGCACGAAGATAAACAGAAAGCCGCGCAGCGGGAAGCGGAAATAGACGAACGCTGTCCCCGCCAGCAGCGAGGTGATCGTCTTGCCGAGCGTGATCACCACCGCGACGAGGATCGTGTTACCCATCAACTGGGCGAGATTGGTGGTCGTGAACGCATCGGAGTAATTCTGCGCGATTTGATCGCCGACCCCCAGAAAAGGCGGAAAGGCGTTGATCTGCGCCAGATTTTGTGTCGATTTGAGAATCGTGAACAGCATCGGGAAGCCGACGACGAAGCAGATCACGATCAGGATCAGGTGCGAGAGATATTTGGGGCGCGGTCGGTGCGATTTCGTCGGCGGATTGGCATTGGCGCTGACGTTCGAGTTGGGGATCGAGTTCACGTTACGCATTGTAGACCACGTTCCTTTCCGAAGTGCGGAATTGCAGCAGGGTCAGCCCGGCGACCAGAATAAAGAGCATCACCGACTGGGCAGCGGCGAAGCCGGTGTTGTGGTTGACCTGCAAATCCTGATAGAGATTGTAAATCAGGATGGTGGTCGAATTTTGGGGGCCGGGGCCAGCCAGCACGTCAATCGTGCCGAATACATCGAAGAACGAGTAGGTCAGGTTAGTGATCAGCAAGAAGAAGGTGAAGGGCGAGAGCAGCGGCACGATGATTTTGGTGAAGCGTGTCCAGGCGCTCGCGCCGTCGATGGACGCTGCTTCGAGCAGCTCGCCGCCGATATTTTGCAGACCGGCCAGATAAAAGACGACGTTGTAGCCGAGATTTTTCCAGATGGAGGCGACGACCACCAGCAGCGGGGTCAGCAGCGGGTCACCAAGCCAGTTGGGGCGGGTATGAAAGATTTCCCGCCACGCATAATTAACCACGCCGACAACCGGGTTGAACATGAACAGGAAGATCACCCCAATGATCGCCGGGGAAATCGCGTAAGGCCAGATCAGCAGCGTTCGATAAATGCGAATGCCGCGCAGCTTTTGATTCGCCAGCATCGCCACGCCAAGCGAGGCCGCTAGCCCCCCAACCACGATCAGCAGCGAAAAGACCAGCGAGCGCGCCAGCACAATCGGGTATGTGCCTTTGATCAGCAGCGTGCCCTTTTCGTTGTAGGCAATCTGCGGGTTGAGCAGGCGGGCGTAGTTGTCGAGACCGATAAACGTCAGGTCGATGCCGTTGGGCGCGGCTTTGTCGAAGCTGAGGCTGAAGGTGTTGATAATCGGGTAGTAGAGAAATAAGACCAGAATGATCAGGGTCGGCAGCAGGAGTGCATAAGGCAACCAGCGATTCCGAAAGACAGCCTGCATAATCGGCTTCCCTTGCTTACGACTTCACCGCACAGACGCAGCGCACAGTTGATCGTGAGAAATAAAACGGGCGGGCGCGCCTGCATTCCAAGCCGCGCTTGGATTACAAGCCTAGACCCGCCCTGATGGACTGTCAAATGAGCCGTGCTTGATCCAACCGAGAAACGGCTGAGTGCTGTGTCGATTGCCTTTGACACGGCACTCAGCCTTCGGTACTTGCGTTAGGAAGCCGCAGTTGCTTCCGGCGTCGCGGAGAGGCGGCTGTTGTAATCCGCCAGCGCTGCGTCGGCCTGCGTCTTGAGATCGCTCAGAGTCGAATCCACGTCCGCGCCGTTGAGCACGTTCTGGATGGCCTGATCGACCAGCGTGCGAATCTGCGGGAACGGCCCCATGACTGCGCCAGCCGTCGCCGGAGATTGTTTCGCATCGGCCAGTTGATCGACAGCGGTCTTGGCGTTGGGGTTCTGGTCGAAGTATCCCTGCGAAGCCAGCAGGTCTTGCGACCCCTTGGTGATCGGCATGTAGCCCGTGCCCTTGTGCCACTCAGCCATCTGCTCCGGCGCTTCCAGCCAGGTCAGAAATTCGACCGCTGCCTTGTTCTGCGCGTCGGTGTTCGCGGCGCTGACCCAGAGGCTCGCGCCGCCGATGATCACACCCTGACGCTCGACATCGCCGTTGGTGGGGAAGAAGCCCGTGCCCAGCGTGAAGCCGCCCTGCTGCGCCGCATTCGCGTACTTGGTGAGCGAACCGGTGCTGTCGAGGATCATCGCTGCCTGCTGGGAGGTGAAAATCTGGCCGGAACCGTTGCCGTCTTCCAGCTTGCCGGTGTAGGTGTAATACCCCTTGTCGTTCAGGTCTTTCCAGAAGTTGAAGATCGCCTTCGACGCATCGGAAGTGAAGTTAGTTTCGGTGGCGCGTCCCGAACGACCATTGCCGTTATTGGCGAGTTCCTGACCCTGAAGCGCCATCCACTGCTCGAAGAACCAGCCGTAAACCTCGGCGGTGATGCAGTAGGGGGCAGCGTTGGCCGCCTGAATCTTGGCGCAGTCGTCTTCCAGTTCCTGCCACGTGGCAGGCGGCTTGTCCGGGTCGAGACCCGCAGCCTTGAACATGTCCTTGTTGTAGTAGAACAGCGGTGTCGAGTTGTTCCAGGGCAGCGACCAGAGCGTATCGTTGACCGTGAAATAGCTGATCAGCGGCGGCATGATGTCGCTCTTAAGCTGCGCGAACTGATCTGCCGGAAGCACGTTCTGAACCGGGGTGAAGAAGCCGGAGTCAATCGCAATCGGCGTGCCGAGGTCGAAAATCTGGACAATGTTCGGCCCCTGACCCTGACCCATCGCCGAAATGGTGTTGTTGAGCACGTCGTTATAGCTGCTGCCCTTGTTCTGTTCGGTGACCTGAACGTCAGGGTGCGAAGCGTTGAAATCGGACACCAGTTTCGTCACGACCTGACCGTTTGTGCCGGTCATGCCATGCCAGAAGGTGATCTGCGTAGGGCTTTGCGCGGCGGTGACGCCAACCCCCAGCAGGGTGATGGCGACGATGCACATCACCAGCGTAAACAGACGAAATTTGCGCATAGGTTCCTCGTTCCTTTATCTAAAAAGGCATTTGCCCTTAAGTCAGACGTACTTTTAATCCGAACAGGTTAAACGCAATCAGGAGTTCTGTTAAGAGTTATTTATGGCGATCCTGATGCCTGATATGCGCTGCCTGCCCAGACAGCGGTCGAAAGAATCAATACGCTTGCGGGGATGGCTATGCTGCGATGTGAAGCGAGTTGATTTCGAACCGATCTTGAAGCGATTCTAATTGAGGGGCTTACTTATCGCAATACGACTTCTTTAAGATTTGTTTAGATTGCCTAATAGTCATAGCACAAAATGGACGACGGTCAGGCAACCATCGTCCATTTTATCTAACCTAGCCGATCAGCTTTTCGAGCCGATCCACCATGTCGCCGAGCACGCCGAAAGCGGCTTCGACGGCGGCAGGCGTGGTCATATCGACGCCCGCCAGCTTGAGCGCGTCAAGCGGATAGAGCGATCCGCCTGCGCTCAGGAACTTGACGTAATCCTCGGCAGCGCCGGGTTTGCCCGCCAGAATCGGCGCGGCGAGCGCGTGCGCTGCTGAAATCCCGGTCGCGTACTGGAATACGTAGTAATTGCTGAACAGGTGACCGAATTCCGCCCAGGTGATGCCGACCTGATCACGGTCGTAGCTCATCTCGCTGCCATAGCCCTCACCGAACAGATCGGCCATCAGGCTGATCATATCCTGCGCGGTGACGCCTTTGCCCTGTTCGATGCGGGTGTGGATTTCCAGTTCGAAGCGCGCCAGCGTCGGCATGATGAAGAAGTAGCGATGGAAATTCGACATTGCTTCGCTGATCAAGGCAATCTGGAAGTCGGGATCGGGCTGGGCATTGCGCAGATAGGCGCGCACCATCGCCTGATTGAAGTTGGAGGCGACTTCCGCGACAAAGAGCGAATAATCGGCGTAGACGAACGGCTGGGTTTTCCAATCGAAATAGGAGTGCATCGAGTGACCGAGTTCGTGCGCCACCGTGCTCATCGATTCGAGATCGTCGTGGAAGCTGGTCATGATGAAGGGATAAGTTCCCTGCCAGCCGAACGAGAACGCCCCCTGCCGCTTGCCCTGATTAGGCTTCACGTCGATCCAGCGATCTTGCAGCGCGCCCTGCCGCAGTACACGAACGTATTCATCTCCGAGCGGCTTCAATCCCTCGGAAATCCAGTCAATCGCCTGCTCGTAGCTGACAGATTGCTTGTTCTTGGCAATCGGCGCCCAAATGTCGTAGGGATAGAGCTTGTCAACGCCGAGCGCCTTGCGCCGCACCGCCCAGTAGCGATGCCAGGTCGGGATGTTTTTCTTGAAGGTATTGACGAGATTGTAAAAGACCTCGACCGGGATGCTGCCCTGAAAGAGCGAGGCTTCGAGCGCAGTGTCGAAGCGGCGGGCGCGCGCCAGAAAAATATCACGCTTGACCGAGGCGGTGTAGTTGCTGGCGAGCGTGCTTTTGTGCGCGAGGTAACCGTCGGCGAAGCTCTCCCAGGCGGTACGGCGCAGTTCGCGGTCGGGGCTGTTGTAGAGCGCCATGAAATTGCCCTGCCCGACGCCGACTTCCTCGCCTGCGCTCGACTTGGCCTTGCGGAAGGGAATCTCTGCGCTGACAAGCTGCTCGGTGGTGTTGTCGATCTGATAGAACGGCTCCTGCACCATGCCGAGCAGTTCCTCGACTTCCGCCGAGCGAACGTGCTGCTGCCGCCGGAACAGATCATCGACATAATGCTCCAGATAGAACAGGCGCGGCTCGTTTTTGATCCACTCGCGCAGCGTGGGTTCGCCGAGCGCGAGCAGTTCCGGTTCCGCGAACGAGGCCGCCGCCTGAAACTTGCCCATCAACCCGCTGGCCTGACCCGCCATCGCATTCGCTTCCGGGCTGGTCGTCTCGCAGGATTGCGACATGAGGGCGTAAAACAGGATGTGGCCGACGCGATGATACATCTCGCCGAGCGCGTCGAACCAGTCGGCGAGTGCTTGCGGGCTGTCCGCCAGATGCCCCTGATAGCGCGTGAGCGCGGCAGGTAAATCAGCGGAGGCTTGATCGTAGGCCTGCTTCCAAACGTCGGGGGTGGCAAAGACGCTCTCGGCGTTCCATGTATACTTGGGATCGACTTCGCTGCGCGGGGGAATATTCAGCATCAGATTGCTCCTACATCACCATTTAAATTTGTTTGAATGTATTTTATCCCTTGATCGAGGGGAAATCAAAAACGCCCCTTGCGAGGCGTTTGATGAACAGGATTTATGCTGACGGCGTGCATCAAAGTGTACTGATCAGCGCGTTCGCCCGAAATCAGACTTCCACTTTGTGGACAATCATCTTGACGTGATCTTTTTCATAGGCGCCGTTCAGAACCGCTTTCAGGTCGCCGTCCATCGTATCAAAATCGGCTCTTTCAACACGTCGAACTACCCTGAAGCGGGTTCCTGCCTTAAAGAGAACTTCACTTTCATCGGGAGTCGATTTCGCGTCCAGCATCTCACTGTAGGCTGACAGAGGCTTCATGAAGCGCCCCGACTTTCCATCAATGATGATCAGCACATCAGGGAGGCCGCTTCCCTTAACCCGTTTTAAGGTATTCAAGGTTCGGGTGGTACTCAGGAAAGCCAGATCGGTCGTAATCGCCCCAACCCGATTTAATTCCGCGAAACCGGGGAAAAGCGCATCATGGCGGTAGGTTCGCCCCGCGAAAGGTTTCAACCCATTCATCGCCGAGATCAGATTCTCAGTTCTGGTCGTATGGGCGTCGCCAAAGCCAGCGGCGCTCTGATCCAGCAGGTTTCCACGCAGCGGCTTATTAAACAGATCGTAATCAAGGGAGTAGCCGGATAAGAACGCTTTCTCAAACTCTTTTAAATCCTTAACGTAGTCCTTCGAGATGTTCTCCTTTTCCCAGGCCTGCCGCGTCTTAATTTTCTCTTTCGTTGCCTGTCTGAAGGCGGTTTCTTCTGCCGGAGTCATCTGCTGCGGCTCAATCGCCTGATTCACCTCTCTGATCTTTTGAGTAACCCATTTGTCTATCGCGGCATCGTCCGCACTTAAATTGCGCGCTCCATAGAAGGCTGCCAACGATGTCGAGGACTGCTTTTGCGCCGCCTGATAATTCAACTGGCCGCCATTATCCAGCCCCTGCTTTTCCTTCGCTGAATTGGTTTGTCTGAAATTCGGGTTACTGATGGCTTGGGCTAGCCCTGAATGAACATTCCCGATATTGGCACGGAACAGCGAGGATCGGATCAGGCCAAAACCATTGATGTTCGTTGCTGCCAGTTGATTCATCAGTTGCTGCGCTACAACAGCCTGATTGTTTTTCATGGCCTGGTGAGCAGCGATGATCAGCCCCAGCGACGCATTATCGATCTCGGTGAGAAAAGACAAAGGCAGCCCCACCTCGTTAACCAGTACGACGAGTCCCGGATGGTAGCCGCGCAGGGTTTCGTCCACCGCCTCCCGCCACGTCATCTTGAGTTTCTGATTATTGAAGCTGTTGTTATGAACGACTTTTTGCAGAGTCTGTTTTTCGAGATAAGCCTCTTCGATCAGTTTTTTAAAACTTGCGACGGTCTCAGGGCGATCACTTTTTTTCTTGTCGTGTTTCGTGACGTACGCTTGAGCCGAATTCACGATTTTGTTCAGGTAATTGTCATAACCCGGCCCGTCAACAGCACCTCGGCGATCTCTCAGCGTTGAGGGAACAATCGACTTTCGGACGACGGTATTATAGGCGTCGATGTGTTCGAGAACGTCGTTATATACACTCTTCGCTTTCGGCTTTGATTTTTTGCTGCTTCTGGCCGCAACTTCGCTGGCTGTTGGGAAGCGCTGAATCAAATCAGGAGCTTGCGCCTCGGTGTGACTACCAGTGTCTGCCGGAGCATTGCTGCGCCGCTCCGCGAGCAGATGGATGGTCGCGGTATTGCCAATGGTGCGCTGCAACGACTCGACATCGCTGGGAGTCAGCGGTCTTTGCACGAGAACGGGCGCAACGGTTGCGCCATTATGCGCCAATGCTTTCGGTCGTTGAGGAGATTTACCTGAAACTGACGCCGGACTGGGTTTGTGAACAGGCCTGGATAAGACCACAAGCAATACTTTCTTGAAGTGTCGGGCGCACGCGAATAGGGTGTTCGATGGGACTCGTCTGTCTTTATGACCTTCACAATGATACCCGCTTCAGCGAGTTTGACAACCTCTGTTGATGCGCTGTAAGGCTATCCTAATCTAGGCAAGAACATTTCTGGGGTTCCCGATCTTTAAGCGTTCATCAACGGGCAAAAGGTGGGAAGCAAAAACACCTGCTGGCGCGGGAGTCAACCAGCAGGTGCGGACAGGGGCAGGCAGCGGATCAATCAGGCATGAACGGGAACGTATTTGCTGACGAACTCGTAAGCGACTTCCGCGACTTCGCCCCAACCGTGATCAATGGTCAGCGAATGACCGCGATCCGGGATTTCCTTGATCTCGGTGAAGCTCGGATTCTTCTCCTGCTGCTTGAACGAGGCGTGTGCAATCGCCCAGGGTACGGTGTGATCGTATTCGCCGGAGAGGATCAGCAGCGGGCCGCGCTCCGGGTTCTTCGTATCGACCTTCGCTTCCGTCCAGGGGTTGAAGTTGGCCGTCGCGCCCTGAAAGAGCGGACGACCGGGGCCAGGAACCGAATATTTTTCGTACAATTCGTGCGCCTCGTCCTCAGTGACGACGTTGGCGAAGGCGTAGCGGAACTGATCGAAGGTCAGCGGCACGGCGCGGGTGAAGTTGAGCGGATTGCCCAGCACGGGTGAGGCCGACTTGAGCGCCGAGAGCGGCAGTGGCAGCACACCGCGAAACGGCGCGGGATCGATGGCGACGGTCACGGCGGAAACGCCCTCCCCGGCGATCTTCTGGGCGATCATGCCGCCGAACGAGTGGCCGATCACGGCGGGCTTGATCTTCAACTGGTTGATGCCGCTGACGTAGTAGTCGGTCACCTGCTGGATGCGCTTGTGGGCGAACACATCCGGGTCTTGTCGGGCTTCGTCCACCGTTTCGGGATCATCCGGCCAGCCGAGGGCAATCGTGCTGAAGCCGCGCTCCTCGAAGAACGTGCGCCAGTGATCCCAACTGCTGGCGAGCAGCCACAGGCCATGAACGAAAACGATGGGCTGCATCCCGGAATCATTGGCGTGCTCGATCTGCTGCTGTTCGTGGGGCGTAAGTTCGATCATGATCTTGAATCTCCTCTGATTAACGTGCTCAATTTCGATGGGTTGGATATTGTTAGGATAGGCTTTCCCGGCGAGCATGTCGTCAGAGGTTTTACGTATTTTTGCAGAGCAGCGCGCCGGTTCATCTCTGCTGTAGGAGGCCGGTTATGAATTAAGGCAGATAAAATTGTTGATTGAGCGAAGCCGAGTATAATGAGGGAAACGCGGCTGTTCGCTTCTGAGCGCTGCCTATGACCGAGAACCAACAACGGCTCCTCTTCGAAAGAGAACGCGATGAATCCACCCGACCTAGCGACGCAGCTTGCGTTCACCTTTGAAGATTTGGCCGCCAACCGCGCCGGAATGCTGACCCCGGCACAGCGCACACGTCTGCGCGGCGTGCTGCTGCGCGAGACGATCATTTACAGCATCTTTGCGCTCGTGCCGCTCATCGTGCTGCTGATCCTGTTCGACAACCCGTACATCAACCCATTGATTCTGCTGGTGCTGGCGCTGATCGCGCTGGCGTTCGTGCTGTACGTCGTCGGCTTGCAGCGCTCAACCCGCGCTGATTTGACGGCGCGGGTGAGTGTCGCTTCCGGGCCAATCGATCTGCGCGATGTGGGTCGCGGGCTGTATCGGCTGGTAATTGGCAAGCAGAGCTTCGAGGTCAGCCACGAGGTCTTTGCCTCGTTCGTGAACGGACAGTCCTACCACATCTACTTCACCCCGAACCTCAAAACGATTGTCTCGGCGGAAAGCACCGAGTCGAGCGTCTAGCGCCTGATCGACAGCGCGACGTTGACCGGAAGCTCGTCGATCTGCGCGCCATTGACGTGGATGAAGAACTGATACCAGCCCGACTGATGGAAAGTCGTATCAAGCGCTTCAAGTGTGTAATCGGCGTGAACATCCTCGCCGCTCTGCCCGACTTTCATGTGCAGGTTTTTACGATCTGACGGGATCGGCCCCGGCAGGCCGTCCTGATCGACAAAATTGACCATGACCTCGAACTCGCGGCCATACTCAGCGGGACTGCCCGTGAAACGCGCGACCAGCAGGATACGCGGGATCACGAACGGGAAGCTCGGCGCGGTAATGCCCGAATAAATTCCGGCGATGTTGAGCAGCTTGCCCGGCTCGCTGTACGAGATGTCGTGCGCGAGCGTCAAAATGGTGAGACGCATCCTATTCTCCGTATTGTTTTTATTCTTCTGTAAACGCGATGCGTGAACTTGTTGAAAAAGCCCTCACCCTAAATCCTTCTCCCTCAGGGCGAGGGACTTAAAACCTCCACACTCAATTTTCCCCCTTCTCCCTGAGGGAGAAGGGGTAGGGGATGAGGGCAAATCGGCTTAACGAATGACTTTTTCGACACCCTCATGCGCTGCCGCTAAATGAACTGTCTACCCGTTTGTGAGAAGCCTCTCGCGCACGTATAATTCAGAACATGAGTCTACACCCCTGGTACGGCGAATGACGGACGATTTAATCGGTCGGAAAATCGGCGGCTACGAGATCATCGAACTGATCGGGCACGGTGGCATGGCGACCGTTTATCGTGCGCAGCAGGTCTCGATGAACCGCATCGTCGCCGTGAAAGTGCTGCCGCGCCAATTCCTCAACGACGAAACCTATATGCAGCGCTTCAACCGCGAAGTGAAAATCGTCGCGCAGTTGGAGCATCGCAATATCGTTCCGGTGCATGATTATGGCGAAGCGGAAGGACAGCCGTTCATCGTCATGCGCTGTATGACGGGTGGCTCGGTCGATGATTTGCTGCGCTACGGCGCGCTCAAGCTCGACCAAATCGTCCGCATCCTCGACCAAATCGCCCCCGCGCTCGATTACGCGCACGGCAAAGGCGTGCTGCACCGCGACCTCAAGCCCAGCAACGTCCTCATGGACGACGATGGCGGCGCATACCTGACCGATTTCGGCATCGCGCGGCTGATGGCCGACGAAAACACCGCCCAGATCACGACGCAGGGCGTCGTCGGCACGCCCAGCTACATGAGTCCCGAACAGGCGCAGGGACAGCCGCTCGATCAGCGCAGCGATATTTACTCGCTCGGCGTGATGCTGTTCGAGATGGCGACGGGTCAGCGTCCCTTCGAGAGCGACACGCCTTACAGTATCGCCGTGCTGCAAGTCACCGCCAAGCCGCCTAATCCGCGTTCGCTCAATCCCGAACTCCCCGCCGCCGTCGAGGACGTGATCCTCAAAACGATGAACAAAAAACGCGAAGGGCGCTACGACAGCGCGGGCAAGCTGGCCGAAGCCTTCAAAACGGCGTCGGACGTACCCGCGAGCGCCTTCTTCGATACGCAGCCCGGCTTTGCTCGCCCGGAAGCGCTCCGCCCGGTCAGCACACCAGCGCCCGTCAGCACACCGCCGCCCCCCGCGCCTGTCCCGGCCAGCAGCGTCGCCTATACCCCGCCGCCGCCTTCATCAGCCTACCCGATCCCGCCTGTGAAGCGCAATCGCTCCCGGCGCGGCGGCAATCTGTGGGTCAATATGGGACTCGGCGCGCTGATCGGCTGCGGGCTGCTGATCCTGATTGTGCTGATCGCCGCCGTGCTAATCAGTGGGATTCTGCGCGGCAACAAT
>DASZXN010000361.1:0-5195 GCA_035545875.1 Phototrophicaceae bacterium | reverse complement strand
ATCAGCGCGCCCCGCTTCATCGGCCTCAACAACTATCATCAACTGCTGGTCGATCCCAAAGTCGGCCTGAGCCTCGTCAACTCGATCCTCTACGCGCTCTTTTTCGTGCCGCTCTCGACGGTAGTCGCGCTTGGCCTGGCGATGATTTTGCATCGGGTTGGGCGCGCGGCGGGCTTCTTCCGCACCGCCTTCTATCTGCCTTCGATCACTCCGGCGGTCGCGGTTGGCGCGCTCTGGCTGTGGATTCTCAACCCGCGCGTCGGGCTGGTGAATCGCGGGTTGGCGCTGTTCGGCATCGCTGGCCCCGGCTGGACAACCGATCCCAACTGGATCAAGCCGGGAATCGTGCTGATGAGCGTGTGGGGCGTCGGCAGCACGGTGATCATCTATCTGGCGGCGCTGCGCAACGTCCCGAACGAACTCTACGAGGCCGCCAGCATCGACGGCGCGACGGGCTGGAAACGCTTCATCAGCATCACCGTACCGATGATCAGCCCGGCGATCTTCTTCACGGTGATCGTCAACACGATTGGAGCGCTGCAAGTCTTCGATCAGGTGTACACCATGTACTTCGGGACGATGGCCTCTGGCCCGGCTTCGACAGCGGCGCTGTTCTACAACATTTACCTGTTCCAGCAGGCGTTCCAGTTTTTGCACATGGGCTATGCTTCGGCGATGGCCTGGCTTCTGTTCATCATCATCCTGATCCTGACGGTGATTCAACTGCGCGTCGGCAATCGCTTCGTCTATTACGAGGACTCGTAGATCATGAGTACCAATCAAGCTGCCACGACCTACACCTCCGCGCAGCGCGGCGTTTCCTCTAACTTCACCAAGCTCATCGCGCGCGTGATCTTCATTGCCCTGCTGCTCTTCTGCACAGTGCTGTTCTTCGCACCGTTCGTCTGGCTGGTGAGCGCCTCGCTCAAGCTGCGCGCCGACGTGTTCAATACCGACATCATCCCCAACCCAATCCAGTGGGTCAATTACATCAACGTCTGGTCAGCCGCGCCGGTACTCGACTGGCTGAAGAACAGCGCTTTCGTCGGCGTGCTGGCGGCAGGGACGGTCACGATCAGTTGTGCGCTGATCGCCTTCGGCTTCTCCTATTTCAAATTCAGGGGGCGTGATTTTCTCTTCGGCCTCGTGCTGGCAACCATGATGCTCCCCGGCGTCGTCACGATGATCCCGGTGTTCATCATCTGGAGCCGACTGGGACTGGTCAACACGCTGACGCCGCTGTGGGCGGGCAACCTGTTCGGATCGGCCTTCTACATTTTCCTGATTCGCCAGTTCTATCTCGGCCTGCCGCACGAGTTGTTCGAGGCGGCGCGCGTCGATGGCGCAAGCTATTTCGACATCTGGTGGAAGATCGCGCTGCCGCTGACTCGTACCGCGCTGATCGTCGTGTTCATTTTCGAGTTCAAGGCCAGTTGGACGGACTTGCTGAAACCGCTGATCTATCTGCAAGACCCGACGCTGTTCACGCTGCCGCGCGGCCTGAAGGCAATCCTCGATCAGTTCGGGCAGGGGGGACAAATGGAGTGGGAAGTGGTGATGGCCGCCAGCGTGATTATCACCGTGCCGATGATCGTGATATTCTTCCTCGGTCAGCGTTATTTTATGGAGGGGATTGCGACGACAGGCTTGAAGGGCTGAGTGCGTTATGAACTTATCTCGCTTGGAAATTGCCCTCACCCTCGATCCCTCTCCCTCAGGGCGCGGGAGGTCAAAATCCAGTTTGCTTTCTCCCTTCTCCATGAGGGAGAAGGGCAGGGGATGAGGGCTAAAGCCGATAACAGGCTCCAATTCTGTGTCTACCGAAAAGGATACTATGAATCGCATCGACGAGGGCAGGTCACGCGCTGAGAACGTGCTGCTTGCCAACGGCAGTGAATTAGGCATTCTTGGATCGAGCGTCTCGTACCAGCAGGTATGGGCGCGCGACAGCATGATCGCCGGATTGGGCTTGTGGCTGTGTGCTGATCAGCAGGGGCGGGCGCTGCACCGCCGCGCGCTCGACCTGCTGCGTCAGTTCCAGAGTCCGATGGGGCACATCCCGCACAACGTCGGCTACACCGACGTAGACGACCCGGCGCTGGTCGCGCTCGGCGGCAGATTAGGCACAGGCGACAGCCAGCGTGTGCTCGTCGCGGACACGACGCACGCGGGGGTCGTCGATAGCAACCTGTGGTATATCCTCGGTCACTATTACGAGTACGTTCTCGGCGGCGACGCTGACTATCTGCGCAGGTCGTGGCCGAGTATCGAGCGGGCATTCACGTGGCTGCGCTATCAGGACATCAACGAGTGCGGCCTGCTCGAAGTTCACGAGGCGATGGACTGGGCGGATTTGTTCTCCAACCGCTACAACGTCCTGTTCGACAACGCGCTCTATTTCGCCGTCTGGAAAGCAATCGGGCAGATGGCGCAGGTACTTGGTTTGCCCGCGCAATCCTATTTCGACAGCGCCGAGGACGTGCGCCAGAAAATGAATACGCTGCTGTGGGTCGGCCCCGAAGCGCCGAAAGACTGGGACTGGATTCGGCGCGAGCGGCAGGAATGGCTTTACCCGATCAAGCGCGTCGAAACCGAGCTGGTCGTGCGCCCGTTCTATCTGCCGTTCATGGCCTTCCGCGATTATGGCGACCGCTTCGACACCTTCGGCAACCTGCTGGCGATCCTGTTCGGCGTGGCTGATCAAAAGCAGGCTGATTTGATCCTCGACTACATTCAGGGCTGCGGCATCAATTCTCCCTATCCGATTCGCTCGGTTTACCCGGTGATTCAGCCCGGCGATAAGGATTGGCGCGATTTCTTCCGCGTGCGCAACCTCAACCAGCCGCATCATTATCACAACGGCGGCATCTGGTCGTTCATCGGCGGCTTTTACGTCGCGGCGCTGGTGCAGGCCGGACGAATCGACGAGGCGCGCAAGCAGTTGGATCAGTTAGCTGAGATGAACTCGCTCGGCGTGCGCGGCGACTGGGAGTTCAATGAGTGGTTTCACGGCACGTCCGGGCGACCGATGGGCTACGCCGGGCAAACGTGGTCAGCCTCGATGTACATCTATGCCCACGACGCCGTCGAGCGCGGTATAGTCAATATCTTTAACGCGGAAAGGGGCTGGAGTCTGCGCTAGGATACAAGCCTGCTCATACAGAAATGGCTCAGAGGGAACATCTGCATTATGATCCGGTAGGGACGAGACTTGTCTCGTCCGCTGATAAGTGACCCTCGAATGATAAATTGAGAGTGGACGGGATAACTCCCGTCCCTACGACGAAACAAAATCGACTTGGCACTCAGCGTCGGAAAACACCTTATGCAAAAAATCCTCGATCATCTTTATCTGTTCCGCGATACCTGCAACGTCTACGTCATTCAGCGGGGCACGAACGCCGTGCTGATCGATTTTGGCAGCGGCGACGTACTCGATCATCTGGGCGAGATCGGCGTTGAAAACGTCAGCGACGTGCTGCTCACCCATCACCACCGTGATCAGGCGCAGGGCTTATGGAAGGCGCGCGAGGCCGGAATCAATATCTGGGTTCCCGACATGGAACGCGATCTGTTTCAGCACGCCGACGTTCACTGGCAGGAACGCGAGCTTTACGTCAACTACAACATGCGTCAGGATCGTTTCTCGCTGCTCAAATCTGTCTCGATCACGGGGACGCTCAAGGATTACCAGCAGCGCGAGTTCGGCGGCTGCACCTTCACGGTGATTCCGACGCCGGGGCACACGATTGGCTCGATCAGCCTGCTGCTCGATTGCGATGGTCAGCCTGTCGCGTTCACAGGCGATTTGATCGCCGCGCCCGGCAAAGTCTGGATGATGTCGGCGACGCAGTGGACGTATAACGGCGCGGAAGGCGTGGCCGCCAGTATCCCTTCGCTGCTCGATCTGAAGGATCGTCAGCCGAATCTGCTGCTGCCCGCGCACGGCGACCCGATTCCCGAACCTGCTGCGGCGATTGATCTGCTGGTCGAGCGTTTCTGGGAACTGCTTCAACTGCGCGGCCACAACCTGAACCTGCTCGACATCCGCGAAAAGCCCTACGAAGCGGTCACGCCGCATCTGCTCCGGCATCGATCCTCATTTGCCAACTATTACGTGCTGCTCTCCGAGAACAAAAAGGCGCTGTTTCTCGACTTTGGCTACGATTTCGTCACCGGCTACTCGGCTGGCTTCGACCGCGCCTCGCGCCGCCCCTGGCTCTACTCGCTTCCGGCGCTCAAGCGACAGTTTGGCGTCGAGCGGATCGACGTGGTGGTGCCGACCCATTTCCACGACGATCACATCGCCGGGATCAACCTGCTCAGGCAGGAAGAAGGCACGCGGGTCTGGTCAGCCGAGCGCTTCGCGGACATCCTCGAACGTCCCGCCGATTACGATCTGCCGTGCCTGTGGTACGATCCGATCCCGGTAGATCGCCGCCTGCCGCTCGAAGTGCCGTTTCAATGGGAAGAATACACGCTGACGCTGTTCCCGCTGACCGGGCACACGCTGTACGCGGTCGCCATTCGCTTCGAGGTCGATGGCCGGAAGGTGCTGGCGACCGGGGATCAGTATCAGAGTGACGCCGGGCTGCAACTGAACTACGTCTATCCGAACCGCTTTGAAGCCGCCGATTACGTCAAAAGCGCCAACCTCTATAAAACGCTCAACCCCGATTTAATCCTGACCGGACACTGGAAACCGTTCTGGGTTCCGCCAGGCTATTACGATCAGCTTGAGCGAATGGGCGCGGATTTGGAGCGCCTGCATCACGCTTTGCTGCTCGACGTGCCGAACCTCGGCACCGAAGGCTTTCTCGCGCGCATTATGCCTTACCAGAGCGTCGCGCATGGGAACGAAAAGGTCGAATTCGTGGCCGAGGTGCGCAATCCGTATGATAAGCTGGTCGAGGGGCGCGTCAAAATGGTCGTGCCGCCCGACTGGGAGATCGTTCACATCGATGCGGCGCGCAGCATGGCCGGGACAGCAGTCGTCTGGATGGAACCGCTCTCGGTCTGCCGGATCAAGTTCTGCATCGAGCCGCCGCCCGATTTCTCGGCGCGACGTGCCCGCGTCGCCGTCGATGTAACGATTGACGGGCAGCGTTTCGGTCAGCAAGCTGAGGCATTGGTGTCTTCAACCGACTAGGAGTGGCCTGTGCGTATCTCACTCAACGGAAACGATTGGCTGTTCA
>DASZXN010000360.1:0-4919 GCA_035545875.1 Phototrophicaceae bacterium | reverse complement strand
CATGAGCGCGATGATAACGTCCGGGCGGGCGACCCGCCACTTGCACAGCGGTCGGCTCGCCCCGCCCGACCTCCGGTTAAAACGGCCTGCCTAAAGGCAGGGGTTTTAGACCCTATTTACAGACAATAAACAAACCGTCGCCTTAGCCAACCTTTTGTTTGCCAAGGCCAAATTTGCGCTAGAGTCCATAGCAAAAAGGACTTTGCCGTGCTCAATCGACTTCGCCCCGTCAAACGCGCTGGTGCAGAAAATAACCAACTGATTACCCTGATCGCCTTCGGCCTGACCGTCGTGCTGGTGCGCGTCTACCTCGTGCTGACCGGATTTCCGCAAATCGGCAACAGCGTACTGCACATCTCGCACCTGCTCTGGGGCGGACTGCTGCTGTTCATCGCCGCGCTGCTGCCCGTGCTGATCGCCAACCGCTGGGTCTACCGCTTCGGCGCGCTCCTCAGCGGAATCGGCGTTGGCCTGTTCATCGATGAAGTCGGCAAATTCATCACGCGCAGCAACGACTATTTCTTCCCATTCGCCGCGCCGATCATCTACGGCTGCTTCATGCTGGTCGTGCTGGTCTACATTCAGGTGCGCAAACCCTCCAAACACAATTCGCGCGCGGAACTCTATCACGCCCTCGACGAAAGCATGGAGCTGATCGAGAACGACCTCGACGAGCGGGAACGGGCTGATCTCGAAGCGCGTCTGCGCCGCATCATCGCCGAAGCGGAATATCCCGAACACGCGCATTTAGCCGAAGCGCTGCTCGCCGTGATTGACGCGGATACCTTCGAAGTCGCGCCATCGAAACCGAGCCGGCTGCGCCGCCTCATCGAGCGCCTTGAGGCTATCGAGAAAACCGTTTTCACCGAGCCGCGCTATCATCTGCTGCTGATTCTCGGTCTGGCGATTGCGGGCGTTGGCCTGCTGATTGAAGTCGTGATCTTCCTCTCGGCAATCTTCCCGGTCGATGCGCTCCATCCGCTCGTGACCACACTGCTCGGCAGCCAACACGTCTCCAGTCCAACCATTTTCACCTCGTTCATCGTCCTGATCATCCTGACCGCGTTGGTCGCCGTGCTGCTGCTGGTCGGCGATGCGTTTATGTTCCTGAATCGCAACAAAATCGGCAGCGAAATCGGCTATCTCGGCGTGCTGATCGCGCTGACGACGGTCAATCTGCTGCTCTATTACTTCAATCAGGTCGCCGCCGTCGTGACGACTGTCTGGGAACTCGCCGTGCTGATCGGTCTGCTGCGCTATCGACAAATCTATCTCGGCATCGGCGCGGACATGACTCAACTGAGCGCGCTGGCGAATTCCGCCAGCGCATCCGATTCGGCTTTCGACACGTAGGAGCGTCTATGTCCCAACATCAACCGACGATTGAGCATACCTTTATCGAGACCAACGGCGTGCGCCTGCACGTCGCGCAGGCCGGGCCAGCCGATGGCCCATTCGTGCTGCTGCTGCACGGCTTCCCTGATTTCTGGTACGGCTGGCACAAGCAGATTCCCGATCTGGCACAGCAGGGCTTCCGCGTGATCGCGCCGGATCAGCGCGGCTACAATCTGAGTGAGAAGCCCGCCGGAATCGCCGCCTACCAAATCGACAGGCTCGTCGCCGACGTGATCGGCCTGATCGACGCACTTGGACAGACATCGGTCTATCTGGCGGGGCATGACTGGGGCGCGGCGGTCGCGTGGGAAACTGCGCTCCTGCACCCGGAGCGCGTCAAGAAACTGGCGATTTTGAACGTCCCGCACCCGACGATCATGCTGGACACGCTGCGCCGCAGTCCGCGCCAGATGCTCAAAAGCTGGTATATCGGCTTCTTCCAGATTCCGCTGCTGCCCGATGCGCTGCTCACGCTGGGCGATGCTCAGATGACAGCGCGCGCCTTGATCGGCAGCAGCAGCCCGCGCACATTTGGCGACGCCGATCTCGCCGAGTATACGCGAGCCTGGAAGCAACCCGGCGCGATGACCGCCATGCTCAACTGGTATCGCGCGCTCGTGCAGATGCGACCATCTCCGCCTGCCGACGCGCGCGTTCACGTGCCCACGCTGGTGATTTGGGGCGCGCAGGACATCGCCCTCTCGCGCGAAATGGCGCAGAAAAGTGTCGATCTGTGCGATAACGGTCGGCTGGTCATGTTCGAGGACGCGAGTCACTGGGTTCACGACGAGAAACCGGAGCAGGTCAACCCCTTACTCGCTGATTTCTTCCGCTGAATTAGAGCCAGTCGTCGAGGCGCTTGCGTTCCTCGAAATTGTGCGGATCAAGCTGCCGCCAGTAGGGTCGATGCACAATGTCGGGGGCGCCCACGTGCAGCGCGTCGAGTGTCTGGCGCGGATAACCGAGCGGCGCGCCGTTGTGATCGCAAATCGGCTTGACCTGACGGTAGCGGCGGTGCTGGCGAACCGCGCGGATCAGCGCGCCGCCGTTGCGCAGAAAATAGAGCAGTGCCTTCGGAACGTCGAGCAGCACGCGCAGATAGATCAGCGGCTCGATTTCCTGCTTGAGCAGCAGCGTCGTGTTGTACTCGACCTCGACGTTACGGCGAGCAAGCTGGCGCTGAAAACGCTGCGAGGCCGCGCGCACGTCATCGCCGGGATTGCGCCGTCCCTGCCAGACCGACCAGCGCCACACTTCAAGCATGTGCGCCAGTTCATCATCGGTGAGTTCGTAGGCATCGAGCTTGCCATAGCGCGTGAAATCCGCCAGATCATCCCGATAATAGTCGGCCATCATCTTCAAGCCTGTATAGGTTCAACGCCAACGAAGTACGCGCCAACGCTCTCGCCCTGACGACCCAGAATCCGCACTTTCCATGTCCCTGTAATGTCGATTTCACAGGTCAGCGTGACGTTGTTATCGCCCTGAATGATCGTATCGTGCTCGCATTTCGGCGTTGCGTCCGAGCCGTCGGGTCGCACCACCACCACGTTGCGGCTGACCTGATTGGCGGCCAGCGAGAGGAACTGCACGTAGATCGCCATTGCCGTCCCCTTCTGCGCGGCGAAAGTATATTCGTGCTCGTACCCGGCTTCGAGCACGTCGGCGTCTTTATCCTGAATCGGCTTGCTCTGCGAGGGTGTCAGCAGCAGCGGCGCATTGTTCACGTCGGCAATCGGCGTGCCGTCAATCGCGCCGACCGGCGTCGGCCCACCCGTGATCTCGGTCAGCGTGGTGATCGGCCCGGTGATAATGCCGACCAGATTCATCGTCACCAGCGAGCAGCACATCCCCAGCGCCAACAGGCTGATCAGCACCAGCGTCCGCGACGCGCTGCGTTTGCGCCGATTGCGCACTTTCTTGAGCGGTGGCAGCTCGGCCAGCGCTTCAATCGAGGGCGGCTCGATCACCTCCTCGACGGCGCTTTTCGGCTTCGCGCCTTCCAGCTTGAACAGCATCCGATTCGCGCCGCTGTGCTGGGGTTCGAGTTCGAGCGCGTAGCGCAGGCACTCAATCGCTTTCTCGTCCTGCTTGCAGGCTTGCGCCGCCAGATACCAGACCTCGGCGCTCGGCTGATCTTTCAGCAGCGGACGCAGGAGCTTCTGCGCGGCCTGTTTGTCTCCAGCTTTAAGCGCATCACGGATCGGCTGAAAGGCATCGGACGACATTATTTGATCTCCAAAAACACGCTTCCTGAATCATATTCTGTGATCAATTTTAAAATCGCTTAGAAAAAGTTTTGAAGATGTTATTGGGGAATTTTTCAGATTTCGACGGCATCGACAGTGCGTTGCGTAGGGGCACGATATATCATGCCCCTACGGATTTATAGGCGACTTGCTGCTTTATGACCCCGCATCCGTGATCGTGAAGGTGCTGCCCTCGCTGCGACCGTAGACCTCCGGGAAGTAGGTTTCCGATCCGGTCGCCGGGATGACGTTGAACGTTCCCGCCAGCCCCGCGCGGATCGTGTAGACGTACTCATACGTCCCGGCGGGCAGATAGGTGCTGTAGAACACGACCTTCTGATCGCGGAACTCGATGTTGCTGAAGTACCACCATCCCCACCCCTGACTGAGCGGGTCTGCCAGGTTGAGTTCCGGCTGCGTGCCGACCTGCTGGCTGGTGTTCAGGTTCGGGTTGACCGCATCCGTGCCCGCCGGGATCGGGTCTTCAATCGTGACGTAGTGCAGGTCATTCGGCGCGATCACGGTCAGGCGCACCTGCACATTCTGGCCGACCTGCGCCGAGGTGATCGGCGTGTCGCTGCCGGGGAGCGTGTATTCGCGCTGGACGATGATGCCGCGATTGAGCGCCTGAATCTGCGGCACAGGCAGGTTGACGTTCAGCCGCGCCGTGTAATAGAGCGTGCCCGTTCCGCTCGTGCGGCTGATGACCAGCGTGTTGAGCACCTGCGCCACCTGCGCTTGCAGCGTGATCGGCGTGGTCGCTTGATCCGGCGTGACCGCGCCCTGCGCTAGCTGCTGGTCATTGAGCATGGCGGTGTAGGTGTAATTCGGGTTCAGTTCGCCGCTGGCGCTCATATAGTCGGTCAGCGCCATGACTGCCCACGCCGTCTCCTGCGTCGTCTCCCAGCTATCGGCCTTACGCTCGACCATCAGGTAGCGGACGATGTTCGGGATCAGGCTGTTGTCCGGCTTGAGCAACACGAAAGCATCGAGCGCGATTGCCGTCGTGCGCGTGTCGGTGTTCCAGTTGTAGGTGTCCTGATTCTGCTCGTTCCAATGAACGCCCGTCGCGCTCTGCGCCGCCGCGTTGTTCAGATCAGACAGCAGCACGTCGCTGCGCGAGGTGTCGTTCGCGTCAATGTAATGGAAGGTCATAGCGAGGAAGGCTTCGGCGTACAGATTCAGGCTGGAGCGCAGGTCGTAGAGTGTGGTCGTGCGCGCCACGTCCGGCGAACCGGAACGCGCCAGCGCGTAGAGGATGAACGCCTGCCGATT
>DASZXN010000359.1:0-1575 GCA_035545875.1 Phototrophicaceae bacterium | reverse complement strand
CCATTGGTACTTCGATCAGCCCGGTGTGGTTGACCTGCCCGGAGAGCGCGAACACTTTCGTGCCTTTACTGCGCTCCGTGCCAATGCTGGCAAACTTTTCGCTGCCTTCGCTCATCACCGCGACCACGTTGGCGAACGTCTCGACGTTGTTGATCAGCGTCGGGCAGCCCCACAGACCCGATTCCGCCGGGTAGGGTGGGCGCGGACGCGGCGTCCCACGCCGGCCTTCAATCGAGGCCATCAGCGCGGTTTCTTCGCCGCAGACAAATGCGCCTGCGCCCAGCCGAACGTCGAGCTTCATGCTGAAGGGCGTGCCGCAAATATTCATGCCGAGCAGCCCGTATTTCTCAGCCTGGCGTAAGGCATGGCGCAGGCGCTTGACGGCAAGCGGATATTCAGCGCGCACGTAGATAAAGCCTTCGTTTGCGCCAACAGCGTATGCGCCGATGAGCATCCCTTCAATAATTCGGTAGGGATAATCTTCCATGACGCTGCGATCCATAAACGCGCCGGGGTCGCCTTCGTCACCGTTACATACGACGTATTTACGCTGACCGCTCGCTTTTGCAACCGTACTCCACTTCAACCCGGTGGGATAGCCCGCGCCGCCGCGTCCCGCTAAACCGCTGCGCCGCACGACTTCGGTGATTTCGCCAGGCTGCATCTGCGTCAGCGCGTAGATAAAGGCTTTGAAGCCACCGACCGCGATGTAATCCTCGATTTCTTCCGGGTCGAGCATCCCGAAGGCTTCGAGGACGATCCGTTTCTGATTGGCAAAGAAGGGCGCATTCGTGTCGCAGCGCAGCCGCTCAATCGGCTGGCTGTCGAGGCTGTCAAGGATTTCCCCCGCATCCTGCGGCTTGACGCCCTGATACATCACGTCCTGCGGCTCAACCGTGACCATTGGCCCGGCGGCGCATAACCCCCGGCAGCCGCCGCCCGTGATCGAGCAGCCCTTGGTCAGCCCGCGCTGTTTGGCTTCGGCTTGCAATTGTTCCAATACCTGTTCACTCTGCGCCGCGTGACAGGCCGTCCCGGTGCAGACGACGACGTGATGTTGATACTGGGACTGTTCTTCACGCCGCTTCGCCGCGATTTCGTGGAGTTCTTCAAGATTCATCGTCGAGCCATTCCTTGATGCGCTGCGCTGCGTTTTCCGGCGTCATCTGTCCGGCGACCGCTTCGTCGAACACGACCGCCGGAGCAAGACCGCACGTGCCCAGGCAGCGCGCGACCATCAGCGAAACCCGTTTATCGGGGGTGGTTTCCCCCCGGTGAACACCCGTTGTCTGCTCCAGCGTGGTGAGAATTTGCTGCCCACCCTTGATGTAGCAGGCCGTTCCCAGGCAGACCACGCAGGTATGCGCGCCCTGCTGCTTGAGCGTGAACAGGTTGTAGAACGTCGCCACGCCATACACACGGCTCAGCGGGACGTGTAGGCTTTGCGCGACGTACCTGAGCGAGGCTTCATCCAGGTAGCCGAACGCCGCCTGGACGCTGTGGAGCGTCTCGATCAGCGCGTCCGGCGAAAATCCTTGCCGCCGCATCGTCGTCGTGACAATGCGCCAGCGTTTG
>DASZXN010000358.1:0-2910 GCA_035545875.1 Phototrophicaceae bacterium | reverse complement strand
CCGTCGCTGATGTAGTAGGTCACGAGGCTCGGATCACTCGGATTGAGCGTCACGGTCGCGCCAACCGTCGCAGGCGTCGCGGCAGCGGTCGCTTCCTGAGCGATGGTCGGCATACTGGTCAGAATAATCAGGATCAGCGCGAGGGCGACCAGACGATAGGGGACTGGTAATTTTGAAACACGTCCTAAGTTCATGAAAAAGCTCCTTCCAAGCGCACTACTGTCGGCAAAGGCTTGAATGCGATCCCTGTAAATTCGCGGCTCCTCCTTTCGGAATAGCGGCGCTTAACGCGGCGCGCCGACGGACTCACGAACGATCAGGCTGGTCGGGAGAACTTCGGTGCGCGCGTCGAGCGTCGGCTGTTCCATCCGTTCGAGCAGCAGCGCCGCCGCGCGTTCACCGATTTGTGCAGTAGGTTGCGCGACGACCGTCAGCGAGGGATTGAGCAGTGCTGCCCAGGGCGCGTCGTCAAAGCCGATGACGGCCATCTGATCCGGCACGCGAATACCGTGATTGCGCAGGGCGGTCAGCGCGCCCAGCGACATCATGTTGTTCTCGCAAAAGAGCGCCGTCAGTTCCGGGTGTGAGTCGAGCAGATCGAGCGTATTCTGATAGCCGCTCTCGTACTGGTGGTTGCCGAAGCGAATCCAATCCTCGTTCACGGGCAGTCCAGCGCTCTGCATCGCGTCGAGGTAGCCCTGCAAGCGCTCGCGACCACTGGTGAGGTGGCGTGGGCCGCCCATGTGACCGATTTGTCGGTGGCCGAGGCCGATCAGATATTCGACTGCCGAGCGCGCGCCGCCGATGTTGTCCGACAGCACACAGTCCACCCGCGCGTGCGGCATCCGCCGATCCACGACGATGATCGGCATCCGTTCAGCCGCCAGTTCGGTGATGCGGCTCACGTCCTCGATGGTCGGCACGATCACCAGCCCGGCAGTTTGCTCATTTTCCATGATTGCCAGATATTCGGCCTCTTTATCGGGATTGCCGCCCGTATTGCTCATGAGCACGCTGTAGCCGCGCTCGAAGAAAGCGGCTTCGACCGTCGCTACGATGGTGCTTAAAAACGGGTTGGTGATGTCCGAGACCAGCACGCCGATCAGCAGGCTGCGCGAGGCGCGGAGCCGCTGCGCGACCCGGTTGCGCTTATAGCCGAGCGCCACTACCGCGTCGAGCACCTTGTCGCGTACTTCGCTGCGAATGTACGGATAGCCGTTCAGAACACGCGAGACGGTCGCGGGCGAGACGCCGACGTATTCAGCCACATCTCGAAGGCTAGGTGATGAGTCGCGTTCCTTGCGTTCAGGCATATAAAAGAAGGCTTTGTCCTAAAAATACATTTCGGAAATCGATTTCAATCATCGTAATTTAAACTGCTTTCCCTGTCAATCAGCGGGAATGCACAAGAGAAACAGTAGTTTTTTGGATACCCGCAGGGGATTATCTCTTTTCGACACGTATTGTAGGGGCGCAGCACGCTGCTCCTTTGTCATCAGGGGATAATCTTCTACCAGAATGACCGAGCAGGTGTTGTGGATTGTGGTTGGCTGGTTTTATCCTATATAGTATAGGATATAGTGTCGGCACATGGATGGATGAGCGCCCGCCATCATGGGGATCGCCTTTTTACAGAGGAAAAAATTATGAATATTCAGCAGATTGACGTTCAGGAATATCTCCAGCAAGGTTATCTGACGGCAGCGGCGATCTTTTCCTCGCGCCAGCTTGAAGCACTGCGTCGAGAATCCGACCGACTCGTCGCGCTGTGCTCCAGCGATCTTCCCCGCTATGAGCCGCGCATTCAATGGGAGAAGGACTATCTCGCACCGGAGCAGTCCAAAGGGATGGAACGGGTCATTCGTAAGCTGGAACCGATCAGCGACATCAGCCCGATTTTTGCCGAATTTGCCTTTCACGAAGGCGTGGTTGGCCCTGTCAGCGCGATTTTCGGCGAGTCCGTCGAGCTTTTCGAGGATAAGCTCAATCTGAAGCTGCCGAACGGCTCGCCTTATCCCTGGCATCAGGACTGGAACTGCTGCTGGCGCGCACACACCGACCAGTTGATCACCTGCTTTATCTACCTCGATGACGCGGATGAGCAAAATGGCTGCTTGCAGGTGATTCCCCAGAGTCATCTCGGCAAGCCGATCCTCCCGTTCAAACAGGGCAGCAGTTTCGAGATTGATCCGGCCTGGATTGACGAGAGCAAGATCGTCCCAGTGCCGCTGAAAGCCGGAGAAATGATCTTCTTCGATCCCTACCTGCTGCACTATTCAGCGCTGAACCGGAGCAGCACGCCGCGCCGTTCGCTTATCTATACCTATAACCCGGCGAGTCTGGGTAAAGTCAATGAGGGACGCTTCCCGCGCTGATCTGTGACTCTGGCGCGCCATGAAACTGACCGGGAGCGGATTTCGGTGCTGCCTCTCCCGGTCAGTATGCGCGTGCAGGGTGTTTTCTCCTACCCGCTGCGGGCTTACGACTCCCAGACTGACTCGCCGTCCAGGATGCGTCTGACCTGCTCCGGGAAGCGTTTCTGGTCAAGCGGCTTGCTGATAAAGCCGTCAAAACCGAGTTGGCGGGCGTTGGCAATCTCGTTAACGTGAACCGTGCAGGCGACAATCGGCACGGCTGCGCCCAGAGCGCCGCGCAGCACGCTCAGGACTTCGTAGCCATTGGCGCGCGGCATTTCCAGATCGAGAAACACGAGGCTGATTTCAGCGGGCGCGGCAATGGCCGAGCAAATATGCTTGACATCCTGCACCAGCGTGCAGGCGATTCCCTCGCGGGTCAGAAAACGATTCAGAACTTCGAGATTGAGTCGGTCGTCGTCGATGAGCAGAGCGTTGATGGTGTTCGACATTGCGTTGTTTTCCTTCACTGGTGCAGTGTTGATTAAGCGGTGTG
>DASZXN010000357.1:0-7006 GCA_035545875.1 Phototrophicaceae bacterium | reverse complement strand
GCTCTAATTCGTGCAGGCCAGGCGACCGGGCAAATCGCAGTACATATACTGTGTTTGACCGGTGAAGGCATACTGGCGGATTAGGGCGAGCGAGTAGACGAATCCGGTGGCGAGGGCGCTGCTGTGGCAGTTGAAGCAGGTCGCGCGCTCGGAGGGGTTTTCGACGCCTGTGTTGAAATCGAAAGCGTCGAAGTTGAATTCGCCCGTGTGCGCGCCGGGGATCAGATCGGCGGGCTGCCAGTCGGAGCGCATCTGCGAGGTGTGGACTTCCGGCTGAAACGCCCCGGCGACCAAGTGTCCCTGAGCGTCGCGCAGGGGCTGACCTTTGGTGTCAAGCGTGGCGTCATAAGCCTCGACGATGAACTGTGTCCCGTCCGGGAAGGATAACCCCGCGCGTACAGCATTAATCGCGTCCTGCGAGGTGTAGAGCTTGCGCGTCACGTTGTCCGAGCGATCCACAATCGCGTACAGGATGTAGTTCTGGCGGTAATCGGCGGGCAACGACATTGGGGCTGTACGCGGAGGCATAGTTGCGGGAGCGCCAACCGATGCGGTCATTGCCTGCGTAGTGGGCTGCCCGGTCAGGTAGATCGGCGGGACGGTCGGCATCAACTGAGCGACGGTCGTCGGTCGTGTGAAAGCTCCGGCAGGAGGGCGCGTCACGCCGCTGTAGACGACCAGTCCCAGCAGCGCCAGCGCCAGCAGCGTAAAGAAAACCGATGGCTTCATGCAAATCTCTGGCAAGACGTTAAAATACGTTCCCATTGTAGTGCATTTCCCTTGCGCAAATCTTACGGAGATCATCGTCATGGAGCAGGATTACAAAGGCCGTCTGGATGCGCTGCACGCGCTGGAAGGTGTCGATGCGGTGCTGATCGTGCCCGGTTCGAACCTCAAATATTTCACCGGGTTAGACTATTTCCTCTCCGAGCGCCCGATCATCGGTATTCTGACCAAAGAGGGGCTGTCGTTCATTGTCCCGAAGCTCGAAGTGCCGAGCCTCGTCAAACGGCCTGACCTCGAAGCGCGCGCGTTCGCCTGGACGGACGAGGATGGCTATCTGGGGGCATTCCAGCAGGCGCTTGACGAGCTTGATCTGCGCGGCAAGACGCTCGGCATCGACGGCATGACCATGCGCCTGAGCGAGTGGCTGGCTTTCCAGCAGATCGACCCCACGCTTCAGGTCAAGCCGATTGAGCACGAACTGATCCACATTCGCTCACACAAATTCCCGGATGAAGTCGCTGCCATGCGCCGCGCGATTGCCATCAGCGAGATGGCGCTGGCCGGGCTGCTCAAGGAAGTCCAGCCGGGCATGACCGAGCAGCAAATTGCGTCTCGCCTCGAAGCGCTGATGGTCGCGGGCGGCGCGGATGGGCTGGCTTTCGGCACGCTCGTCCAGACCGGGTCGAACAGTGACAATCCGCACGGTCACACGACCGACCGCCAGCTTCAGGAGAACGAATTTCTGCTGATCGACTACGGTTGCAAGGTCGGCGGCTATCCGGCGGACATCACGCGGACGTTCTGCCTCGGTACACCCACTGCCGAGATGCAGCGGATTTACGACGTGGTGCTGCGCGCCAACGAAGCGGGCAAAGCCGCCGCTGGCCCCGGCGTGTCGATGGAAGCAGTCGATATGGCGACGCGCAAGGTGATCGTCGATGCGGGCTACGGCGAATACTTCACGCACCGCACCGGACACGGCCTCGGCCTCGATACGCACGAGCCGATTCCGCAGATTGCGACGGGCGTCAAGGCTTTGCTCGAACCGGGCATGGTCTTTACGGTCGAGCCGGGCGTATATATCCCCGGCGTGGGCGGCGCGCGCGTCGAGGATGACGTGCTGATCACCGAAACGGGCGTCGAGGTGCTGACCAGCTTCCCGCGCAAGCTCAAGATCGAACGGTAACTGCGACCGACGCGGATATTTTCGTAGGGGCGAGGCACGCCTCGCCCTTTTTGATTTGCTTTTAAGGCGGATTCGGCATGAATCCGCCGCTTTTCGGCATATAGGTATATCCTCGCCGCGTATCGGAAAGGCCACCTCTGATCGAGATCACGCGCCAGCGTTTGCATTCTCAGCAGCTTACCGAACCTCAATTCACTCAGCCGAGCGATCTGGTCAGGTGGCTCGGCGCGGTTCAGGCGCAGGATTACGGCGCGGCGAAATGGGCGCTCGGCCTGCGGCTTCCCGGCAGCAGCGACGATGCTATCGATCAGGTCTTCAACGACGGCGCGATTCTGCGCACGCACGTCATGCGCCCGACCTGGCATTTCATCCTGCCGGAAGATATTCGCTGGATGCTCGAACTGACCGCGCCGCGCGTCAATCAACTGAGCGCTTATTATTACCGCCGATTAGCGTTGGACGATGCCCTGTTCGCGCGCAGCAATGACGTGATCGTGAAAGCGCTCGAAGGCGGCAAGCAATTAACCCGCGAAGAATTGATCGCCGCGCTGGATGCAGCGGGAATCCATTCCGAAGAACTGCTGCGCTCGACCTACATCATCGGGCGCGCTGAACTCGACGCGCTGATTTGCAGCGGTGGGCGGCGTGGCAAGCAGTTCACTTATGCGCTGATCGCCGAACGCGCGCCGACTGCCAAATCGCTGCCGCGTGACGAAGCGCTCGCCACGCTGACCGCGCGCTATTTCCGCAGTCACGGGCCAGCCACGCTCAAGGATTATTCGTGGTGGTCGGGCTTGACCTCAGCCGATTGCAAGGCCGGGCTGGAGATGATCAAAAGGCAGCTTGCGTCTGAAGTCATCGACGGCGACACGTACTGGTTTGCCGATGATGCACGGATAGACCGACCCCTCGATCCCGCTGTTTATCTGCTGCCGAACTATGATGAATATATGGTTGCCTACACAGATCGCAGCGCGATGTACGACACTCAGCACGATAGCAAGCTGGATTCGCGCGGAAATGTTCTGTTCAACAATGTAGTTGTGCTCGATACCCGCGTGGTCGGTATCTGGAAGCGAACGCTCAAAAAGGCCAGCGTGATTGTCACGCCGACGCTGTTCGCGCCGCTCGACGACGCGCAGATGGATGCTTTGGCTGCTGCTGCGCAGCGCTACGCCGATTTCCTCGGCTTGAAGCTCGAACTTGTAATCTAGGGTATTTCTCCCCTGCTCCCCGCTTGCGTGGGAGAAGGGGCTGGGGGTTGAGGGGAGTTAAATCAATGCCAGTGCAGCCTTTTCACATCAACATCGATCCAGCGATTCTCGATGACCTGCACGAGCGGCTGGCGCGCACGCGCTGGACAGATCAGATTGATGGCGCGGGCTGGGATTACGGCACTGAACTCGGCTATCTACAGGAACTCATCGCTTACTGGCGTGATCAATTCGACTGGCGGGCGCAGGAAGCCATGCTCAACCGGTTTCACCACTTCCGCGCCGAGATCGACGGACTGGGTATCCACTTCATCCACGAGCGTGGCGCAGAATCGAAATTGCCGTTGATCCTGACGCACGGTTGGCCGGATTCGTTCTACCGTTTCTACAAATTAATCCCGCTGCTGACGGACTCGTTCGACGTGATTGTGCCGTCGATCCCCGGCTACGGCTTCTCGGATATACCACGCGAGCGCGGGCTGAACAGCAAGGTCACGGCGGAGTTATGGTTTAAGCTGATGACCGAGCTTGGTTATGCGCGTTTCGGCGCGGTCGGCGGTGACATCGGCAGCGGGATTTCGCGCTTTCTGGCGCTGGCGCATCCTGAGCAGGTCGTTGCTATCCATTTGACCGATCTTGGAACAGCGATGCCGCCGACAGGCGAGCTTTCCGACGCCGAACAGCGATTCATCGGTGAAGTGCAGCAGTGGTCAGCCGACGAGGGCGCTTATGGATCGCTGCATCGCACCAAGCCGCAGACGCTCGCCTATGGTCTGAATGATTCGCCTGTTGGCCTGGCGGCGTGGATCATCGAGAAGTTTCGCTCATGGAGCGACTGTGATGGCGAGATCGAGCGCCGCTACAGCAAGGATGAACTGCTGACGAACCTGACGATCTATTGGGCGACGCAGACGATTAATTCGTCGGTGCGCATCTACTATGAAAACCGGCTGCTGCTGCTCAAAGAACCGGCGCGACACATCGACGTGCCAGTCGGATTCGCGCTGTTCCCCAAAGACCTGTTGCAGCCGCCGCGCGAATGGGTTGAGCGGACGGCGAATGTTCAACGCTGGACGAAGATGCCGCGCGGCGGTCACTTCGCGGCGCTCGAAGAACCGGAATTATACGCGGACGATATTCGGGTGTTTTTCCGGCAGTTCCGGTGAGAAATCAACGTAGGGACGCGATTAATCGCGTCCGCAGAGGTGTGTACCCTGCGAAGGTGTCCTCTCGGCGGACGAGACTTGTCTCGCCCCTACAAAATCACAATAGGGGAGAGGGCAGGGCGACGAGTTATTCCGTCAATTCAAACCACGCCTTGCGATAGCGCTGGAACCGTTCCAGCGCCTTGTCGTCGAGGGTGGCGTTGCGGCGCAAATCCATGTTGTCATGCAGATCGCCGAGCTTGACGCGCACCGCCAGCGCGTTCGGCTTGATGCGCTGGATGAACTCGTCGTAAGTCTCGCCGTCACGCCGCGAGAGGCAGTCAATCGCCGTGACGATTGCCTCGCTGTAGCCGAGCCTGCGCAGGTCATCGAGCGTTACGTCGGAATCCTCAACCACGTCGTGCAGCACCGCGACGATTTGCTCGTTGTCGGTTTGCATCTGTGCCATCACGCGCAGGGGATGGAGGATGTACGGCTCGCCCGCCTTATCGACCTGCCCGTGATGCTGGTCGAGCGCCAGCTTGATCGCGTCCTCAACGGTTGGCATCGCTACTCGACTTTCTCCCGCTCGGCCAGCCATTCCTCGACGGTGAAACGCTGCTTAAAGGTGAACGCTTCCGGCGTCACGCCATGCTGCTGAAGATATTCCAGCTTGACTTTGCCCTCTGCGGCGGTCGGCGTATGTCCGGCGGGAATCCACCACAGCACCAGAATCGGCACTTCCGGCTTTTCAAACCACTCGCGGCGGCGGCGATAAATATCCGTATGCGCGCTGTAATAGGTGAACTCGTGCAGCGCCTCAATCGTCTCCCAGACGGACATATTGACGATCAGGTAGTGGTCGTCGTAGATGCGGATCGACGTAGAGTCGTCGCTGTCGTCGCTTTTGAGCCGCCAGACGAAACCGGATGACTGCTCCGCCAGCCCATTGAGCCGGTCGAGGTTGGCGACGAACTCCGCCATGAGCGGGGTGTCGATTTCGTCCAGCATTCGGGCGATGTTGAACTGCGCGAGGTGGTAATCCATAAGCAGCACTCCTTTTGCATGACGTTCTCAGTATATGCGGGATCGCGCCGCATGACCATTTTATATCGTAGGGACGGGATTGATCCCGTCCGCTGATCTCCGCGTGTTATCAAAAATTACGATACCGCCCATCGCTTTTTCGTGTTGAAAAATCCCCTGCCGATCCTCTATCATTGGCTGTCCGCCGAACAATCAAAGGAAAGTTCATGCAGCGGCAGGATACGGTTTCCACCGAGGCCGAGTCACGGCCTGCAACGGTCACGTCGGGCGCGAGCCGCACGCTGATCGCCGCCGTTCTCACCATTCTGTTCTGGGCAGCGGCCTTCGCGGGCATCCGCGAGGGGCTGAAAGGCTTCAGCCCGTTTCACGTCGCGCTGCTGCGCTACCTGACCGCCTCAATTGTCCTCGCCGTCTACGCGCTGGTGACGCGGATGCCGCTCCCGCGCTGGCGCGACCTTCCCGCGCTGGCGCTGCTGGGCTTGATCGGCTTCACGGTCTATAACGCGCTGCTCAACTGGGGCGAAGTGACGGTTCCTTCGGCGGTCGCCAGTTTCATCATTGCCAGCGGGCCGATCTTCATCGCGCTGCTGGCCGTTTTCTTTTTGGGCGAGCGGCTGCGCTTCCTCGGCTGGTTAGGCATTCTGATCAGCTTCGCGGGCGTGAGCGTGATCGCCTTCAGCAACGGCAGCGGCTTCGAGTTCGATCCGCGCGCCATCGTCATCCTGATCGCAGCGGCGGCGCAGGCGGTTTATGCGGTCGGGCAAAAGCCACTCTTGAAACGCTATACACCTGTCCAGTTCATCACTTACGCGATCTGGTTCGGCACGTTGTTTCTGCTGGTGTTCGCGCCCGGCCTGCCCGACGAACTGCGTACCGCGCCGTCCAGCGCCTTAATCGCCTGCATCTTCCTCGGCGTTTGTCCCGGCGCGCTCGGTTACGGCACGTGGTCGTATGTGCTGGCGCACGCTCCGGCCTCGCGCGCTTCGACCCTGCTCTACGTCGTGCCTGTCGGCGCGCTGGTGATCGCATGGGTGTGGTTGGGTGAGGTTCCCAGTCTGGTCGCGGTGATCGGCGGGTTCATCGTGCTGGCGGGCGTGATTCTGGTCAACACACTCGGACGACGCAAATCAACCGCGTGATCTGTAGGGGCGACGTGCGAAACTTCGTTTCGCCTATGCTTCGCCCGGATTGGGATAGGTGCAATGGACATCAACAACGTTCTCATCATCGGCCTCGGCGCGATTGGCAGCATCTACGCGGCGAAATTGCAGCAGTACGATCCGGCCTGTGTGCGTGTGCTGGTCGATCAAGCGCGCCGCCAGCGTTATCAGGCGAACGGAATTGTTCTCAACGGCACTCGCTATGATTTTCATTACGTGCTGCCTGATCAAAGTGAGCCGAAAGCCGATCTGATCCTGATCGCCACCAAAGCCGACGCGCTGCCCGCTGCGATTGACGTGATTGCGGGCTTCGTCCACGACGAGACGATTATTCTGTCGCTGCTCAACGGCATCACCAGTGAGGATATGATCGCCGAGCGCTACGGCTGGGATCACGTCTTGCACGCTTATTTTGTCGGTCACGGCAGCACGCGAGCGGGCAGCGCGGTCACGTTTGACGGCGTGGGGCGGATCGTCTTTGGCGACGCGAATGCTACTTCAAGAACGCCGCGCGTCGAGACGGTTGCT
>DASZXN010000356.1:0-4486 GCA_035545875.1 Phototrophicaceae bacterium | reverse complement strand
AACTTGTTGGGACGCCCGCTTGCGTGGGAGAGGGGTTGGGGGTGAGGGGTATCGAATTAGCGCAACGTTTATCTTTACAACTACTCTCTAATTGTCTAAGGCAGGCAAACGCTGTGCCGCTCACCGGAAGCGGTCGGGATCGTCACCCATGATTCGGGCTGCCCGCTCTGACCGATCCCCTGTGCTGCTGGTTGTGCCACACCATCGACGATCAGGTGATCGCTTGCGCCGCTGAAACGCGCTTCCCAGACCAGCGGCTCGCCCTGCTCGTTGACGAACTCGCTAGCGCTGCTGCCTGAATGCGCAACGGTGATTTGGTTCGCCAGTATGGATAATCCGGTCACGGAAACCGTTTGCGTATCTCCGGTCAGGCGAGCGAGCGTGGTGACTTTGCGCTGCTGCGCGTCGCCCGATATGCCCATCATGCTCGTGACGATGGTGCCCAGCACCGCATAGGAAACTTCGGGATACTCACGGCGCGGCAGTTTGGGGTCGATCAGCACGCGCAGCATGGCCTCGGCATCCTGAGTGCGCCCGTAGCGATACAGCACTTCGGGATAGTACGACTGCGCTTCGACGTTGGTGCGCGGAAACGCCTTGACCAGTCCATCGATCACCGACTGCACCCGATCAAGCTCGCTGACCGCGCCGAAATACAGCGCGACGTTGTTGACGTTGGGATTAATCTGGTCGGAAAACTGTTTGTTTTGCCGCTGCACACTGTAAAAGGTTTCCTGCCGCGCATTCCACCAGCGGTCATGGTAGATCGCGCGCAGAGCGGCGGCTTTTTGCATAAATTCATCAGCGGCACTTTGATTATTTTTTACACGCTGAATATTTGCATAAGCCTGATAGCCCGCGATTTGCGCCGCGATCAAATCGCCGCCGACGCGCAAATCGCGGATCGTCTCCTCGTAGCTGGCGATCCCACGCCGCCCGTACTGCGGCAGTTGCTCAAGGATGCCGTCGCCGTCGGTGTCCCAATGCTGCACGTAGTCGTTGACCGTGCGCTCGTAGAAATTGAGAAACACGGGATCGCTGACGTAATCGGCGTCGCCCGTCCACTGATACTGCCGCCAGCAGCAGTCGAGGATGTCAAAGTTGGCGGGCAGGTTGTACCAGAAATCCTGATCGTTGGTGTAGTCTACGGGAGCAGGCAGGTTGTCGCCCGTGATTTCCCAATAGCTGCACCAGTCGCGCGAGGCAGCAATATTTTCGGCGAAGCGATAGAGCATATTCTTGACCGCGCCGCGCAGCCCCAAGACCTGCGCGCCCGCCGTCTGATGCGCCGTGTCGCGCATACAGAAGGCATTGCGCCCCGGCAGCGCCGCCTCGAACCAATCACCGACCGGATCGCCTGTGCGAACGTATTCCGTCGCCTGCGCCAGCGCCCAATTCCACCCATCTGCGAGCGCTTGATCGCTCGCGTCGAACGCCACACTCATGAGATCAGCCTTCTTTCGAGCCGGTAAAGGTCACGCCTTCGACAAAGGCGCGCTGGGCGAAGAAAAACAACAGGATACACGGCAGAATCATCAGGATGGTCGCCGCCATCAGCAGATTGGTCTGCACCGAGTGTTCGTTCTGGAAGCCGGCCAGCCCGACCGCCAGCGTTTTCCATTTGTCGCTGTTGACGTAGATCAGCGGGCCGAAGAAATCATTCCAGCGCCCCATGAAGATCAGCACGCCGACGGCGACCAGCGCGGGTTTCGAGAGCGGCAGGAAAATCTTCCACCAGATTTGAAACATCGACGCGCCTTCGATGATCGCTGCTTCTTCGAGCGATTTGGGCAGCGCGGCGTAGAACTGACGCAGCAGGAAGATGAAGAACGGCGATCCGAAGAAGGCCGGGATAATCAGCGGATAGAGCGTGTTGATCATGCCGAGGTTCCGAAACAGGATGAAATTCGGGATGATCGTCACCTCGCCGGGGAGAAACATCGTCGCCAGCACGCAGACGAACAGGAAATTGCGCCCCGGCACGCGCATCCGCGCGAAGGCGAAGGCCACCAGCGAACTGCTGATCGTCGTAGCGAAAATCGGGATGACGGTCGTGATCACCGAGTTTTTGAGATAGACAAAGAACGGGAACGAGTTGAAAACGGTCGTGTAATTGTCGAAACGCCAGACCTGCGGCACGAGGTTCAGCCCCGCTTTGGCGATTTCTTCGAGCGAGCGCACCGACGACGAGGCCATCCAGATGAGTGGATACAGAAAGACACCTGCCAGCGCGATCATCAGCACGTAGGTCAGCACGGTTGCCAGCGGCGAGCGCTGATGCAGCTTGCCGACCGAAAACGATCTCCAGAGCGTCCGTTTGTCGTCGGCGCGGCTTAACTCGTTTACTGTCGCCATAGCGCGCTCCTAATCCAGCTCGTAGTGAACCCACGAGCGGCTGGTTCGGAAAATGACCCACGTCAGGATCATGATGACGATGAACAGAATCCAGGCGAGCGCCGAGCCATAGCCCATCTGGAAGTAGGCAAAGGCATTCTGGAACAGATAAAAGACGTAGAACAGCAGCGAGTCGTTCGGCCCGCCCTTGCCGAAGATGTAGCCAGGCGTGAAGGTTTGCAGCGCGCCAATCAAGCCCGTGACCACGTTGAAGAACAGGATCGGCGTCATCTGCGGGACGGTCACGAAGCGAAAACGCTGCCACTGATTCGCGCCGTCAATCTCCGCCGCTTCGTACAAATGGCGCGGAATATCCTGCAAGCCCGCCAGATAGATGATCATGTTGCCGCCGACCGTCCACAGGCTCATGATCACGATGGCGGCCAGCGCCCAGTTCGGATCGAGCAACCAGAGCGGGCCTTGTACCCCGAACAGGCGCAGAAACGAGTTGATCACGCCCGTATTCGGGTCGAACAGGCGACTCAGGAGGACGGCTTGCGCGACACCGCTCACCAGCAGCGGCAGATAGAAGCAGGTGCGGAAAAAGAAGATGCCACGCAGCCGGACGTTCATCAGCAGCGAGACGAGGAACGAGAGAATCACGTTCAGCGGCACCGACACCAGTGCGAACGTGAAGGTCACGATCAGCGCTTGCCCCAAACGGGGGTCTTGCGCGGCGTGGATGTAATTTTTCAGCCCGACGAACTGCGGCGCGCTCATCAGATTCCACGTCGTCAGGCTGATGTAAACCGAGTAGATCATCGGGCCGAGCGTGAACAGGACAAAGCCGATCAGCCAGGGCGAGATGAACAGGTAGAAGCTCGCCGTCTGCTGCTTGATGATCCCGGCGCGCATGAGCAGAAAGCGCCCGCCGAACAGCAGCACGTAGAGCAGGACGATCCCCAGCAGAAAGGGCATGAGCGGCAGAAAATCTTCCGGGACGCCGAAACTACTAAAGAAGAGTTCGAGTTGGTGAACGACTGGATTCATCTTTAAACGCAATCTTACTCAAAAAGAATTGGTAGGCTGTTGAGTAAGGGCGAGGCACGCCTCGCCCCTACAAACCCCACCGAATTGTAGCCTAGCTGCTGTTATTGATTGACCAGCATCGCCGGAGGCTCGAAGCCTCCGGCTAGGAATTCAAGCCCTCTGAAGAGGGCTGGTAACCCATCTCTCGTATTGCCAGCCTACTTTAGTAGGCTGGGGTTTCGTAGCCCGACGCTTTGAGCGTCGGGCGGCATAAGCGACGACCTACTGATTGAACAGGGCGTTCAGTTCTTTGGCAACCTCCGGGAAGACAGTCGCCGGGTCTTCGGTTCCCGTGCCGAGCGCCGTCCGCGAATTGATCTCGTGGTTGAACGTGTCCTGAATCTGCCCATCGATCTTGTTGCCGTATTGAATCGGCGAGTCAGCCGCCGCCAGCACGAAGGCGTTGATGTTGTGATTCGGGATCGACTTGGCGAAATCGTCCGCCGCAGGCTGAACGACCGGCACGCCGACCGCAGCGGCGCTGCTGCCGAGAATTTCCTGCGCGTCCTTGTTCTGGCTCAGGCAGGTGGCGATGGTTTTCGCCGCGTCGGGGTTCTGCGACTGAGCGCTGATACCGAAACCGTCGATTTCCAGCGGCTCGCCCTTGCCCGGATCAGGCACGAGTTCCCAGTTCATGTCGGTGACGGGCTTGATCAGCGGCAAATCCCAGGGGCCAAAGTCAGGGAACATCGCCACTTTGCCGCTCAGGAACCAGTTGAACATATCCTGCCCGGTCGATTCGGCGGCGGTCGGCGCGTAGTGGTATTTGTTGGCCGAGTCGATCACGAAGTTGGCCGCGTCGATGGCGCTCTGGTCGCCGACCGTCACCTGCGTGCCATCCGCATTATAGAAGGTGTTGCCGAAGATGAAGAGCCAGCCGCCGAACCACAGCGGCGCAGAACCAAACACGCGCTGGTCGCCGTCGCCGGACGAGAGCTTGGTCGCCAAATCCTGAAATTCCTGCGTCGTCATGCGGTCGGTCAGGCTGGGGATCGGGATGCCAGCCGCCTTGAACAGATCGACGTTGATGCCCATGACCTTCGGCTTGGCGACGAAGGGAATC
>DASZXN010000355.1:0-2451 GCA_035545875.1 Phototrophicaceae bacterium | reverse complement strand
CGCTCGTCAACGGGGCGCAGACGTTGTGCTTCTAAATTGGGCTTGACCCAATTTCGGGCATAAAGATTTAGCCGGTTGGATGCGCTTTGACCCGCCGATTCTGAGTATATTCCGACTCGGAATCGGCTGGGGCAGGTGGCGGATCAGCCTACCTAACCTGAATTTCGGATAGCAAATTTTGAGGGAAGGTTTTGTAGGGGCACGACATGTCGTGCCCTTACGGACAGACCGGTTAACTACTTGCGCTTAGTACGGCGTCACGCGATGGCAGGCCACCCAGTGTCCGGGCGTGATTTCTTCCAGCGTCGGGTCGGGTTCCTGGTAGCAGATGCCGGGGATAGCAACCGGGCAGCGCGTGTTGAAGTTGCAGCCAATCGGCGGACGCGCCGGGCTAGGCACATCGCCGCCGATGATGATGCGCTGGCGTTCACGCTCCATCAGCGGGTCGGGGATCGGCACGGCGGAGAGGAGCGCCTGCGTGTATGGGTGCAGCGGATTGTCGTATACGTCGTCGGTCGTACCGAGTTCGACGATTTTGCCGAGATACATCACGGCCACGCGGTCGCAGATGTGGCGCACCATGCTCAGGTCGTGGGCGATGAACAGGTAAGTCAGGTTGAACTCGTCCTGAAGCTCTTCCAGCAGGTTGACGACCTGCGCCTGAATCGACACGTCGAGCGCCGAGATCGGCTCGTCCGCGACGATGAAGCTCGGACGGAGCGCCAGCGCGCGGGCGATACCGATACGCTGACGCTGACCGCCAGAGAACTCGTGCGGGTAACGGTTGACATAGTACGGATTCAGACCCACGCGCTCCAGCAGGTGTTCGACGTATTCCTGAAGCTCGCCCTTGTTCTGGATCACCTTGTGGATGCGCAGCGGCTCGCTGACGATGTTGCCGACCGACATACGCGGGTTCAGCGAGGCGAATGGGTCTTGAAAAATCATCTGCATACGACGGCGCATCTTGCGCAGTTCCGCCGCCGGAAGGGTGGTCAGTTCCTTGCCTTCAAACACGACCGATCCCGCCGTCGGCTTGTACAACTGAAGCACGGTACGACCCGTTGTGCTTTTGCCGCAGCCGGATTCGCCGACGAGACCGAGCGTCTCGCCTTTGAAGACGCTGAAAGTCACGTCATCGACCGCTTTGACCGCGCCGACCTGACGCTGAAAGACCAGCCCAGCGGTGATCGGAAAATATTTCTTGAGGCCGCTCACCTGAACCAGCGCTTCCCTGCTGGTCGTGGTGGTCGTTGGGTTCGCGGCGGGGGCAGCACTAGACATGTTGCGCTTCTCCTTGATTCAGCAACTGCTCGCCGTTGCGGACATCGACCCAGCAGGCTTTGAGGTGATCGGGATTGGACTCCGGCCCCGGAATCAGCGGCGGCATTTCCTCGTCGCACTTGCCGGGGATGCGGAAGCTGCACCGCGCGAAGAAGGGGCAGCCCTTCGGTGGAACGCGCATATCCGGCGGCGCGCCTTCAATCTGAGTCAGCTTCTCGCCGCCCTGACGCATATCATGACGCGGCAGCGATTTGAGCAGGCCAAGCGTATAAGGATGGCGCGTGTCCTTGAACACGTCCACCACCGAGCCGCGCTCGACCACGCGCCCGGCATACATCACCTGCACGTTGTCCGAGAGGCCAGCCACCACGCCGAGGTCGTGGCTGATCCAGATCATTGCCATGCCAAGCTGATCCTTCAGCCGTTTCGCCAGTTCGATGATCTGCGCCTGAATCGTCACGTCGAGCGCGGTCGTCGGCTCGTCGGCGATCAGCAGCTTGGGGTTGCAGGAGAGCGCCATTGCGATCATCACGCGCTGGCGCATACCACCCGAAAACTGGTGCGGGTAGGACTTCAAACGGCGGCTCGCATCCGGGATGCCGACCATCGTCAGCAGTTCGGCGGCGCGCTCGTTGGCCTGCTTGTCGTTCATGCCCATGTGCAGCTTGAGCGCTTCGGTGATCTGCGTCCCGATGGTCAGCACCGGGTTGAGCGAGGTCATCGGGTCCTGGAAAATCATGGCGATTTCCGCGCCGCGCACCAGCCGCATCTCGTCGCCCGAAAGCTTGAGCAGGTCGCGCCCCTGGAACAGCACTTCGCCCTTTTCAACTTTACCGGGTGGGCTGGGGATCAGCCGCATGATCGACAGCGCATGGACGCTCTTACCGCTGCCAGACTCGCCGACGACACCCAGTGTTTCGCCCTCGTGGAGCGTATACGACACGCCATTGACGGCGTAGACCGTACCCTCCTGCGTGTGGAACCGGGTAACGAGGTCTTTAACCTCCATGAGAACTGGTGCCAACGGCGGTACTCCTTCTATGACTCACACGCCAAGACGGCGTTTAACATACATTAATGAATGGGAGAGTTTGCACAATTCTCGCGTCGGTGTCAAGAAATAACCCGTCGTGAGCCTTTGTGGTGAGAAAGTCGCGGAGCATAAAC
>DASZXN010000354.1:0-7515 GCA_035545875.1 Phototrophicaceae bacterium | reverse complement strand
CTGATCGATGATGCGACGACGAACGAAGTCGTCAAGGAGCGCCTGAGCCAGCCCGACGCCGCCAATGGCGCGATCTTCGACGGCTATCCGCGCACGCCTGCTCAGGCGGATTGGCTGGAAAACTATCTGGAGGGTAAGGGCGAGCATGTCAATATCGCGCTGCTGCTCGATCTCGACCTGTATACGGCTTTTAAGCGTGCGTTCGGTCGCATGACGCAGCCAGACACGAATAAGAGCTATAACATTTATTACAACGCCGACGGGCTGGAATGGCAGTTCATTGATCATCCCGATCAGAGCTTTCCACCGCGCCTGAAAGGTGTCGAGCAGGGGACAGGCAAGGAACTGGTGCGCCGCCCCGACGATGCCAGCGCGCACGCCATTATTAAACGCATCGATATTTACACTGAAACCACCAAGCCGCTGATCGATTACTATCGCGGCAAGGGGCTGCTGAAAACGATTGACGCGAATCAGCCGATTCCGGTCGTCAGCGATGCAATCAAGGCCGCGCTCGAAGCGGCGAAGTAATTTGCAGTAGAAGTGAAGTTGTAGGGGCGGGGCATATCTCGCCCGTAGTTTGAGGCAGTAGCAATGGCAATACATCTCAAGACGCCCGATGAAATCGCGATTATGCGCGAAGCCGGGCGAATCGTGGCGCAGGCACATCAGGCGATGCGCGAGGCTGTGCGCCCCGGCGTGACCACCGCTGAACTGGATCGGATTGCCGAAACCGTAATCCGCGATCATCACGCTGTTCCGTCGTTTCTGAATTATCCGAACAACAAGCCCGGCGCTCCGGCCTATCCCGCGACGATCAATGCCTCCATCAACAATGAGTTGGTGCATGGCATTCCGAGCGCGCAGCGCTTTCTCAAGGAAGGCGACATCATCAGCCTGGACGTAGGCTGCATCTACGAAGGCTTCGTCGGCGATGGCGCGTTCACGATGGGCGTGGGGCAGATTTCCCCCGCAGTCCAGCGGCTGCTCGACGTGACCGAACAGTCGTTGATGATCGGCATCAAGGCGTCAGTGGTCGGCAACGAAACCAGCGACGTATCGCTGGCGGTACAGCGCTTTGTCGAGAGTCATGGGTACAGCGTCGTGCGCGAATATACGGGGCACGGCGTTGGCCGCGAGATGCACGAAGACCCGCAGGTTCCTAACTGGTGGCCGCGTCACGCGCGCCAGCGCGGTTGGAAAAGCTATCCGCTCAAGCCGGGAATGGTCTACGCAATTGAGCCGATGGTCAACGCCGGACGACCGGAGACGCGCGAACTCGATGATGGCTGGACGGTCGTCACCCGCGACGGATCGCTGTGCGCGCATTTCGAGCATACGATTGCGGTCACGGACGGCGAGCCGTTGATTTTGACGGTGCTGTAAGCTGTTGTGTTGGGTGAATCTGCGGGGAAACTCACCGTAGACTCACGATGGTTAAGTCGATATAATGTATGCCCTGTTAAAACCGCAGAGAGCGAGATTTTATCATGCGTGTAACTGCTAGCGTGAAGCGTCGTTGCCCGAAGTGCCGCATCGTCAAGCGTCACGGCAACGTGATGGTGATTTGTTCGAACCCGAAGCATAAGCAGCGTCAAGGTTAAGGGGTAAGCGATGGCACGTATCGAAGGCGTTGACCTGCCCCGCGATAAGCGCGTGGAAATTGCGTTAACCTACATCTATGGCATTGGCCGCCCGACCAGCAAGAAACTGCTGACCGATACGGGCGTCGATCCCGATTTGCGCGTGCGCGACCTGACTGAAGCCCAGCTTCAGACCCTGCGCGACGCCATTGGCGGGCTGACGACCGAAGGCGACCTGCGCCGTCAGGTGCAGTTGAACATCAAGCGCCTGTCCGAAATCGGCAGTTATCGTGGGCTGCGCCATCGTCGCAACCTGCCGGTACGCGGCCAGCGCACCCGCACCAATGCCCGTACCCGTAAAGGCATCAAGAAGACGGTGCCAGGTCGTGGTCGTCGTCGCGGTGCAACGAAGAAATAAGTGAAGCGATGATTTCTTCGCAGGGGCGCGGCATCCCGCGCCTCTACAGGATATAAATCGCAGCGATTTAGCACTCGTAAATGCGCCCTGCTCAATTCAGACAGGGCGCATGTTACCAAAGAACGATTTGGAGATTGATCAATGCCGCGTACACCTGCTAAAAAAGGGGCGACCGGACGCCGCGCCGCCGCCAAGAAATCGGTTAAGAACATTCCTTACGGTCAGGCGCACGTTTTTGCGACCTTCAACAACACGATTATCTCGATGAGCGATCAATCGGGGAACGTGGTGTCGTGGGCGAGCGCCGGAACGTCAGGGTTCAAAGGCAGCCGCAAAAGCACCCCCTATGCTGCTCGTGTGGCGGCGCAGTCGGCGTCGGACGCGGCACAGGAACATGGAATGCAGGAAGTCGATGTGTTCGTGAAAGGGCCTGGCCCCGGTCGTGAAGCCGCGATCCGCGCGATTCAAGGCAGCGGCCTGAAGGTGCGCTCGATCACCGACCTGACCCCCATTCCGCACAACGGAGTTCGCCCGCCCAAGAAGCGTCGCGTCTAGTTTGAGGGAGGCGTTGTCTGTATGAATAACATGGTGCTTCCGCATAAAGTCGAAAGCGATGCCGTCACCCGGAATTACGGGCGTTTCATCATTAGCCCGCTGGAAAGCGGTTTCGGGCTGACGCTCGGAACGGCGCTCCGCCGTGTGCTGCTGTCGTCGCTGCCCGGCGCGGCGGTGACGAGTATGCGCGTCTCGGACGTGCATCACGAATTTTCTGCTATTCCCAATGTCCGCGAGGACATGACTCAGCTCATTCTTCAGGTCAAGCAGCTTCGCTTGCACCTGTTTGACACCGAGCAGGCGCGTCTGCGCCTCGAACATCGCGGTGAAGGCACGGTCACGGCAGCCGACATCATCTGCCCGCCGGAAGTTGAGATCATCAACACTGACCTGTACCTGTTCACCGCTGACTCACCCGACGCGCACATCGAGATGGAATTCGAAGTGCAGGCCGGACGCGGTTACAGCCAGGCCGAGGAACGCGGTCGCCTGCCGATTGGCGAACTGCCGATTGACGCGATCTTCAGCCCGATCCGCCGCGTGAACTTCGACGTGGATCGCGCGCGCGTCGGCCAGCGCACCAACTACGACAAGCTGATCCTCGAAATCTGGACGGACGGCACGATCCGCCCGGAGGAAGCGCTGACCGAATCGGCGCGCATCCTCAGCAAGCACCTGAGCGTCATGGGGGGCATCAACCAAATCGTTGACGAGTACAAGGGCGAGCCGGAGCCGGGCGAACAGAGCGGGCGTCAGGACGTTCTGTATGAGAAGCTGATCGAGGAACTCGACCTGAGCGTGCGCGTGTTCAACTCGCTCAAGCGCACCGGCATCACCACGATTGGCGACGTGCTCGACATGCTGGATCGCGGGCCGGATGCAATGCTGGCGATCCGCAACTTCGGCGAAAAATCGCTCGATGAACTGGTCACGAAGCTGAAAGAGAAGGGATACCTCGCGCAAGATGTCGAAATCCCTTCACATATGAATGAGTAAAGAGCAGTTGGTGATTGGTTTTTAGTTCTTGGTTTTTAGCTAAGAACTAAGGACTAACAACTAACCACTAGACGACTTGAGGAAAGAACCATGCGACATCGCGTACACGGGAAGTATCTGGGACGGAACAGCGGACATCGCAAGTCGCTGAAAGTCAATCTGGCGACCGCGCTGATTCAGCACGAGCGCATTGAGACGACGCGGGCGAAGGCCGATTTCGTGCGCGCCTACGTCGAAGGCCTGATCACGACAGCCAAGCGCGGGCTGGCGCACGAAGACCCGAACCGCGCCGTTCATGCTCGCCGGATCGCGGCCAGCCGCCTGAACAACGACCGCGAACTGGTCGGCAAGCTGTTCGACACGCTCGCGCCGCGTTACGCCGAGCGTCCGGGGGGCTATACCCGCATCCTCAAGCTGGGGCCGCGCAAGGGCGATGCCGCCGACATGGTGCTGCTCGAACTGGTGGATCGCGCGACCGAAACGGCGTAAGGCTCGGTCGATGAATTGTACCGTCGTAGGGGCGACCTGCCAGGTCGCCCCTACATAACACCGTGATGCGTTACAAGGCAACACTGGCCTACGACGGCACACGCTACAACGGATTTCAAAGACAGGCGGCAGGCATTCCCACCGTTCAGGGAACGGTGGAGGAAGCTATCGCCGCAGTGACTGGACAGACAGTCACGATTACGGGAGCGGGACGCACGGATGCGGGCGTTCACGCGACTGGACAGGTGATTGCGTTCGATCTTTCGAACGTCGCCTGGAAGCACAGCGCTGATGCGCTTTTGAGAGCTATCAACGCTGTGCTGCCCGACGACGTTGCTTTGCAAAACTTGTCAGCGTTGGGTGAGGTCGCAGAAGGGGTACGGGGTTTTCATCCCCGCTTCGACGCGACGGCGCGCGTTTACAAATACAGCATCTACGCGGCAGCGCAGCGCGATCCACTCCTGCGCACGCGCGCATGGCACGTTCAGGCCGCGCTCGATCTGGACGTGATGCGGCAGGCGGCGGGCTTGCTGATTGGCGAGCACGATTTCGGCGCGTTCGGCCAACCGCCGCGCGAGGACAGCGCCAATACCATGCGCGAAGTGCTGCGCTCAACGTGGACACAGGAAGATCGGTTGCTGGTCTACGAGATTGAGGCGAACGCCTTCTTGCAGCACATGGTACGGCGAATCGTCGGGATGCTGGTGACGGTGGGGCGCGGAGCGATCAGCCTGAGCGAGTTCGAGGCGATCTTTCGGGATGCGGTGATCGTGCCGAAAGCGCCGCTCGCGCCGCCGCAGGGATTAGTTCTGGAACAGGTCAGGTATCTGGGCGATAGGCAACCGTAGGTTGCACGAGACGCCCCGAAAGTAAGGATAAAACGATGGTTGAAAAAACCTATGCTCCAAAGCCGCAGGACATCACCCATGCGTGGTGGATTGTGGACGCGGAAGGTCAAACGCTTGGGCGTCTCGCCTCGAAAATCGCGCCGATTCTGCGTGGCAAGCACAAGCCGATCTATGCGCCGAATGTCGATACGGGCGATTTCGTGGTCGTGATCAACGCCGACAAGATCGCCGTGACCGGCAACAAGCTGGACGAGAAGATGTACTATCGCCACTCGCTCTATCCGGGCGGCCTGAGCGAGATCAACCTGCGCGACAACCTGCGCCGCTTCCCGGATCGCCCGCTGCGCGAAGCGGTCAAGGGGATGCTGCCGAAGAACGCGCTCGGCGATCAAATGTTGAAGAAACTGAAAGTTTACGCCGGAACTGAGCACCCGCACGCCGCTCAGAAGCCGACCGTGCTGGAACTCAAGTAAAGGATAGGTTTGGTTATGGCCTCACAGTATTATGAAGGCATTGGACGCCGCAAGGAATCATCCGCGCGCGTCCGCATATTCCCCGGCGGCACGGGTCGGCTGACGATCAATGACCGCGACGGCGGCGAATACCTGTCGCGCGAGGGTGATTTCGAGATCGTCATGCAGCCGCTCACCGTGATCGGTCAGGAACGCAGCTACGACATCAGCGTTCACGTCAACGGCGGCGGCGTCAGCGGTCAGCGTGACGCGATGCGCCTCGGCCTCGCGCGAGCGCTCCTGAAGCTCGACCCTGATCTGAAGTCGCAGCTTCGTGACGCGGAACTGCTCACCCGCGACGCGCGCGTCAAGGAACGCAAGAAACCGGGTCTCAAGCGCGCTCGCAAGGCTCCAACCTACACCAAGCGCTAAGGTTTCCGGCTTAAATTGGGTAGAATACAGGCAAGGTCGCTATACTGACCTTGCCTTTTGTTGTTTTAGGGAAAAAGCGATTAGATGTCGCCGGAGGCTCGAAGCCTCCGGCTAGCAAACCCAAGCCGACTGAAGTCGGCTGTTCCAATCGTCTGCCTTTGAGTCTGCTTCAGCAGGCTTGGGTTTCGTAGCCCGACGTTTTAAACGTCGGGCGGCGTCAGCGGATAGTTCGGCTAAAAGCTAATCGCTAATTGCTGACTGCTTGGAGGCATCATGGCCGCTGAATACATCCTGTTCGATTTCGCCGACGACGCGACGCTGCTCAGTAAAGACAAGATCGTGCGCCTGCTGATCGCCATCGCGGAAGGCGACACGTTCCAGTTCCTCAAGAAAGCGATTGTCTGCGACGATTCGCCGGGGCTGAACTACGTCCCGAACTCGCCGGAGACGCTGGCGAACGCCTGGAACAACGCGATCCGCGCGCGGCAGCGCTACAACGGCTACTGGATGGAGTGCGAGAACGTGAGCGGCGTGCGCTTTGCCTTTGGTTTCGATCCTGATGCGGCGCGGCGGTTGTATTTCACGGCGAAAAAAGAGGATTTGCGCAAGGATGACGCATGGCGCGAGTTCATCCGCGTCGGCACGCTGATTTTCAATACGCTGCGTCCGCTGTACGGCGTCGGCCTCTTCAACTACGACGCGCACGACACGCCAGAGGTCAGCGCGGCGATGCCAGCAGCGCTGTGGGATGTGAATTTCTACAGCTACGGCCTGACACAGGAATGGGATCACGCGACGCTCGATGCGCTTCCGGTGTGGCGCAAAGGTGATCTGGACGGCGGCGGGCTGCTGCTGGAACTGTCGGAGAACCCGATCACGCGCCCGACGATCAAGAATTACCGCGAGGCGAGCGCCGCGCTCGGTTTTGAACGTTATTTTCAGGGTGGCTAAAGCATGTCGATAATTCAGTCGCCTGAAGAACGACTCAAAGCGCTCGGTATTGTCCTGCCGGAAGCCAGCAACCCAGCCGCCAAATACACCAATTTTGTCGAGGTAAACGGCTTGCTCTACGTTTCGGGCAAAGGGCCTGCGGGACACGATGGCGTGAAGCCGCGCGGCAAATTAGGCCGCGAGTACACGACCGAGCAAGGCTATCGGTATGCGCGCCAAGCCGGGATCGAGGTGCTGGCAGTGGTGAAATTGGCACTCGGTTCGCTCGATAAGGTCAAGCGTGTGGTCAAGATTCAGGGCAACGTCAACGCCGATCCTGATTTCGAGGAGCATCACAAAGTCGTGGACGGTTGCTCTGACCTGATGGTTGAGGTCTTTGGCGAAAAAGGACTTCATGCTCGCGCGGTCGTAGGCGCGAGTTCTTTGCGTGATAATCTTCCGGTTGTGATTGATTCGATTTTTGAGGTTTGACTTCCAATGACGCTTACGATTGTTGGATTGGGGCCGGGCAGCGTCGATGACTTGACGCGCAAGGCATGGAAAGTGATCGCCAACGCGCCGATGGTCTACGTGCGGACGGCGCAGCACCCCTGCGTGCCGGATTTGCCCGCCGTGATTCGTTCGTTTGACGATCTGTACGAGACGATTCCTGACTTTGCGAGCGTGTACAGCGCGATTGCTGACAACGTGATCACGGCGGCGCGAGCGGGCGACGTGGTGTACGCCGTCCCCGGCGATCCGCTGGTGGCGGAATCGACCGCGATCAAGCTGCTGGAACGCGCGCAAGCGGA
>DASZXN010000353.1:0-5057 GCA_035545875.1 Phototrophicaceae bacterium | reverse complement strand
CGCCGCGCCCGAAGGCGAACAGTCGCGCCAGCAGACCGATCAGCGCGGGAAACAGGCGCAGAAAGAGCAGCGTGATGCTCAACGAAAACAGTGTCGGCGCGACGAAGGCCAGCGGGTTGCCGAATGGATCGTCGGCGGTCGTCGTGAGGCCGCCCTGTCGCCAGAGCGTGTAGAGGACGTAGCAGGCCGGGATCAGCAGCAGCAGATCGAGATAGGCGCGCTGCCACCATGCTTTCGCGGCGCGGGCGGAGGCGCGCTTGAAGCTGGTGATGGTCTGCGCGCTGCTCCGCCACGAGAAATACAACCCGCTGCTCGACGCGATCAGCCCGGTGAGCGCTCCGGCGGCGATGGCCTGCGGCGTAAAGGTCACGTCGAGCGGCGGGTTGATTCCGTCGAAGCGCAGAAATGAGGTCGTCTCGCCGACCAGCCGCACGACGAACGGGCAGATCAGCACGCCGATCATGAGCGCCGTCCCCGTTAAGATCAGCCAGATCAGCACGTGGATCAGCAGAATCGCGCCTCGGCTGATGCCACGACTGCGCAGCACCGCGTCCTCCTCAGCCTGCCGGTTGACCAGCAATCCCGCGACCAGCGCGACGAAATACAGCACCAGCCCGCCGACCGGTAGGCTCATGATCACCAACTGCTGTGTAAATGTGCTGACCTCGACCTCGAATTTGTCGAGGCCATCCTGGGGCGAGAGGTCAAGGCGGACACCGGGCAGCACGGTCGTGACTTCGCGCGTGCCGTCGATGATCGACTGAATCAGGCGCGGCACGTCCGAGGTACGTAAACTGCTGCCGTCGAAGTTGAGATACCACGCCGTTTCCTCGATGGGTTTGCTCGCTTGCGACAAAAAGGTTTGCAAATCGGCATCTGACATCAAAATCACGCCGTCGAAGAACTTGGGCGGGAACAGCCAGCGCGGATCGCTGGCGTTAACGGGATGCCAAAGCGCCGCGACTTTGAGCTTGGCGGGCGCATAGCCGGAGCGCGTGACCGTCAATACGTCGCCGACCTGCACGCCCATCGTGTAGAGCGCTGTGTCAGGCAGCAGAATTGGGATTGTGCCGTCGCTCGATGCTTCAGCAGGCCATTTGCCCGCGACGATTTGCATCAGCGCCGCCGCGCCATCGAGCGAGGATAACTTGAGCGCGCCGAGATTTTCCGAGCCGTCCTTGACCGTCCACGAGCCGCCGCTGACGTAGTTGACAATCTGCGCGGGCGGCAGGCCAATCGTCTGCGCGAACGACTGGTCAACCGCATCAGTCGCGGCGCTCACGTCTGCCGGGGTGATGTTGCCGTTCCAGCTACCGAGATAACGAAAGCGAAAGGCATAAGGCGGGTCGCTGAGATGCGACGCGAGCAAATCGGTGTTGACCGCATCGACGTAGAGCGTCAGGCTCAGCGCCAGCGTGGTCGCGGCGGCGAGGCCGACCAGCGTCCATAAGACGAGGACGCGGTGCTGCCAGAGCCGCTCCAGTGCGAAGCCGAGCCGGTCGAAGAATTGAAGCATGATCCCCCTGAAGCGAAGTGCTAAATCCAGTGGGGCGCACCCACGTGCGCCCCTGCGATCCCCCTCACTGCGGCAGTTTTTGAATTGGTAGGGGCGGACGAGGCGAACGAAGTTCGCACTGCGCCCCCTGAATTACCCGCCGCTCACGGCAGTAGCGGTGACGAACAGGCTGGCGACACTCGGATCGGCTTGCTTGGCGCAGTTCGTGATGCTGTCGTTGGTGCTTTGGCTGTTGCTGGCATCGGCGGGCGGGAGCGCCTGAACACACTGCTGGAAGGCGGTCGCATCGTTCTGCGCGTCGGTTAGTTCGCTGGTCAGGTCAGCGTCGTTCTCGACGTAGTTGTCGAAGGCGCGGTTGAGCCAGAACTGGATGATGAAGTCGCCAATCGAATTAAGCTTGCCTGCTGCCGGGAAAACAATCGTCTTGGGGTCTTGCAGCAGTTGGGCATAGCTGGCGTAGAAGCTCGCATTGGCTGACTGATCGGCCTTAACCTGTGAGAGACGGGCGGGCATTTCATTGAGTACGCCGATGTGCTGGGCGATGTAGCCAAGCCAGCGATAGCAGGCGTCCGCGTTCTGCGAAGTCGCGCTGATGTAGCCCGTACCGATGCTGTAGCTGACACCGTTATAGGTTCCGGTCGGGAAGGTGACCTCCTGGAAGGGATCGGAACCGCCGCCCTTGATCTGCCGGAAGCCGAGCAGCGCGTCGGTCGTGATCGCTTCCTGATCGCTGCTGCTGATCGAGATCACGCGGAACTTGCCACCCGCCAACTGCTGATAGCCCATGTAGCCGTTCTTGGCGAGGTCAAGTACCTGCTGAATCGCGCTGATGGTGGCGGGGTCGGTGAAGTTGATCGTTGCGGGATTGGTGCGATAGTCGATGGGCAGGCCGCCATAAGCCGCGATCAGCATCATCAGCGATTCGCCGTCGAGGTCGTGCGGGTTAAACGGCGCGCTGTTCAGATAGTCCTTAAGCGCCTTGAGCGCGTCGGTGAACTGGCTGATCGTCCAGCCGTCCGTCGGCGCGGGCACGCCCGCTTTCTGGAAAATGTCGCTGTTGTAGCGCATGGTTTGCGGCTGAAGCGTCAGCGGATACGCCCAAGTGTGATTATCCTTCTGAAGCTGCGCCAGCACACCGCTGAGAACGTCGCTCTGGTCGAAACTGGTGTCGGCTTCGAGATAGGGATCAAGGTTGAGGATGGTCGTCTCGTCGAGATCAGGCACGGCATTCGAATTGAGGTAGAAGCAGTCGTCGTTCTGGGCGAACTGGCTCGCGCCGCGAATGTCGGTATCAAACTTGATCTCGCCCACGTTGGCGTCCGTGCTGGCGAAGTCGTTCGCCAACTGCTGCCACTGATCGAGGTTGGGGATCGGCTGGATGTTGCTCTCGATGCCGAACGTGAGCGCGATCTTGCCGGGTGCGAGCACAACGGGCGGCGGCGGTGTGGCGACGATCACGCTGACCGACGATTTGCGGCTGGTCGCGCTTTGTAGATCGGCGACGGCTTGCGATTCCTCCTGCTGCAAGGCGCTGTGCGCGTCGGTGCCCTGTGCGATGGCCTGTAGCGCGCCGTTGACGTAATCGCCGTAGCCCTGCTCGCTCAGGGTGAGCGCGTCGGGCAGCAGTTGAGTCAGAGCGGCTTGCGCGGCTGGCGAATTGACCTTGCCAATCGAGAAGGTGACGCCGCCGCTCGCGCTGCCGCCGCCGGCACCGCCGCTGGTTGCGCCGCCTGCTGGCGCTGAAACGCCACCAGCGATAGTCAGATTACCCTGCGGCGCGGTCTGCTGGCTGGCAAGACTCTGACGCGCCGGGACACCGCTAAACGGGCCGCTGGCGAAGGTGGCATCGTTGGTCAGATACTCCGCAAGCTTGTAGGCGAGTTCGGGCTGAGTCGTGCCGCTGCTGATCGCCAGCGCATCGACCGTCAGGCCGACTTTGCCGCCGGGCAGGGCGACGGCCTGCGGCTGCGGTTGATCGTTATCCAGCGGGAAGCCGAGGCCGATGCTGTTCATAATGCGCAGCGGCGGCTGGTTGTCGCCGCTGCTCAGGCTGGAACCGACGTAGCCGCTCGATACCATGTCCTGCCACTGGGTGAGAATGTTCTCCAGCGCCGGATCAGCGAAACTGGGATTGCCGCTGTCGTCGAAGAAATTCTTCCCATACAGGCTGCGGAACAGCGCCGAAGTATCACCGAGGGCGGCAAGGCCGGGTACGGTCACATTGCCGTTACTATCGGTTTGCGACAGCGCTTTGGCGGCGTTGGCGAGATCGTCCATCGTCCAGTGATCATTGGGATAGGCCAAGCCCGCCTTGTCGAAGGCTGCGGGGTCATAGATCAGCATGGTCGCGTCGAGCGAGAGCGGCAGACCCCAGACGCCGCCATCCCACTGCATCGAGTTCCAAGCCGCCGGGACGAAATCGTCGCTGTTGAGCGACGAATCGGCGCTGGTCAGCGGACTCAGGTCGAGCAGATAGCCTGCGCGGGTTACCGCATCGGTCACGCCGTTCGCTTCGAAGTAGAGAACGTCGGCGGTAGCAGCGTATTTGGCGATGGCGTCGAGATACGCATCAATGCCGCTGGTCATGGGCGGAACGTCGGCATCGACGTAGTTGACGTAAACCTGAACGTTGTTCGCCTGCTCGAAGTCGCTGAAGATGTCGCCCTGCAAATCGAGAATCATCTTCATGTTGGTCGGCAGCGCAATCGAGATCGTCGGCTGGCTCTGCGCGACCAGTGAGGTCAATGGAATAATCAAAACGAGAAGCAGTCCAAGTAAAAGCGCTTTTTTCGGCAGCATGAATATCCCTCCCTTGCTGTCTGTGTGCGTGGTTTGAGGTTCGCATGGGTGGGTTGCGACTGAGTTGCGAGGTGATTACGGCATTGTAATGACTTACAACGATTTATTCATATAACGATTGAATAGCGGCTGGCCGTCAGCAGGCGGCTAAAGCTAAACGCAGATAATGCGTGTGGTTCGGAAGTGGCGTGAGGTATTGTCGTAGAGGCGTTCAACTGAACGCCCTTCATTCTCATGACGAACGGCATTCGGATGAGATGATGGAATGGCGCTATGAAACTACGATTTTTGGCTGAAAGCTGACCGCTGCAAACAAAAAGTCGGGGTGGCTTGCAGCCCGCCCCGACGAAGAAGTGCTGTGTAGTTGTAGGAGACTAGCAGAACATATCGCCACGTGCCCAACTGAAGCTGTAGCCGTTCGGCGCGCTGAACGTGAATTCGCCGTTCGATGCCTCGGTGAGCAGATAGCCGTTGTTCGAGTCGAGCGTCACGGTCGGAACCTTGTCCGAGAACTTGGCCGCAGCAATCTGCTGGGCGGTTGCCTGGAGCAGTATGTTGCTGTTCAGCCCCCAGACCTGAATCCCCGTGAACACGCCCACGTTGACATCCTGCGAATGGTCAAATTCGCAGTAGACCGCGCCCGGTTCTGCCAGTTGATAATTGTTGACGCGCCCATCGGTGAAAACCGGGACGCCATTATCGAGGGCTGTTTGTGCCTGAGTCACACCAACGCCGAAAACCG
>DASZXN010000352.1:0-2545 GCA_035545875.1 Phototrophicaceae bacterium | reverse complement strand
GCGCGCACGTGGGGATCAGCCAGATCGACGGTGCCTTTGTAGGCGTAGGGGTCTTTGCCCGCGATCATCACGATGTCCCGATAGTCGGTGATGGCGACCTGTGGGTCTTCCGGCGCGTGAAACCAGGGCAGCAGCGACTCGGCGCTCATGTAGTGGTTGACCAGCACGCGCCGATAGCCGTTCGTGCGCGTGTTGGGCAGCGAGCGATGGAGCAGATAGCCGTTGAAAAAGACAATCGCCCCCGCTTTGACCTCAACCGGGATCGAGTCCTCGTCCTTGTAGGGGAAGCCGAACGATTCGTCGGTGCAGTCGAAGCGCGGGTCGTCCTGATGTTTCATATCCCACAGGATGCCGTGCTTGTGCGAGCCGGGGATCACCCACAGGCAGCCGTTGTCGAGCGTCGCGTCATCGAGCGCGATCCAGCCGCCCGTCAGCGTGCGGTCGCGCGTGGGAATGAAGTCCTCGTCCTGATGCCAGGCCTGCCCCGGTTTGCCCGCTGCCTTGATGAACAGCATCGACTGCATACATTTGACGTTCGGGCTGATGGTGTGCGTCAGCACATCGACAATCGCGGGATGAGCGAGGTAGCGCTCCATCACGGGCGAGAGCTTGTGCGGGAAGTGGATGCACAGGTAGTTGCGCATCACGTCGTCGTCGCTCTCGTCGGGCGCGTGCCGCTGAATCCCGCGCACGCGGCCATATGCGCCTCGGCAGATAGCAACGGTATCGCGGCGCAGTTCGTCCACCTCGTCAGGGTTGAGCGCGTTTTCGATCACGAGAAAGCCGTTGTCACGGAAGAATTCAACTTCTATGGGGGTGATATTCGGGACAAGCGTTTGCATTGTCTGACCTCAAAATATTTATCGTTCGCAAAAAGGGCGAGGCGTGCCTCGCCCCTACAGATAATTTGCCGATTTGCCTTATGTGTCGGCTTCGATCTCGTCCTCGGTGACGCCTTCGACGGCAGCCTTCGCATCGGTGAACTGGACAGTATATGTGTCCCCATTGACTTCGAGGATTTGCCCTTGCGTGTGTTCCTCGATGTTTCGTCCGGCTTTCGAGGGCGAAATCGATCCTTTTAGCCGCACCGGATCGCCGACCTTGAACTGTGCCATCACCCCCTCCTATGTCGTCGTGATCTTGACCTCAGCGGGCGCGAGGCGCGGCGTGCTGGCGCGCACCGTGATCGTTCCGGCCTGCTTGGTCGCCTTGACGTAGAGCGCCGCCTGCCCGCCGACGAGCGGGAACGGGTTGTCGCCGATCAGTTCGCCCGGCCCCTCGATCTCGAAGCTGACGACCGCAATCGCGAACGGCAGTCGATTGCCGTATTTATCGACGATCTTAAAGACCAGCCGCGTCATATCCGCGCCGTCGGCGTTGATTTCAGCATCGTCGGCCTTGAGCGTAAGCTGGCGCGGCACAACGCCCGCCTCGATGTGCTGCTCGGCGGCGCGCTGGCCGTCGATGTAGCCGATCACGTGCAAATCGGCGTATTCTTCCAGCAGCAGCGTAATCCCCGCGACGATGATCGGCGGATGGGGCAGGTGCGGGTAATTCGCCCGATCCGGCTGATAGCGCCCATGCGATTTGTCCGCCACGAACACCTCAACCTCGTCGCAGTTGGTGAAGATCGTCAGCGGGTTGTTGCCACCCGTGCTGCGGTCGCCGTGCGTCCAGAAGCTCGCCACCTTCAGCATTGGCTCCTTGACGCTCTGCGAGGCGTAGAACTCCGCCGCGAACTTGGGCAGGCGGAAAATGTCCATCACGCCGTGATAGCAGATGCGGTCGCCGGAGCCGAACTCCCCATGCGTGTCGTAGTCGAAAGCGCACCAGCCAATCGCGCCCGTGACGTTGCGCATCCCGAACTGCTTATCCTGAATATGCGCGTGGCGAACGGCGTGTTCGATCTGGCGTTCCTCCTGATCGAAGGTCTTGGTCGGGAACATATGCCCCATGAACTCAGTGACGAGGTGCGGCGTCACGCGCGGCTCGATGATGGTGTTCGAGAAGTCGTTGTAGGTGAACACGTCCTCAAGGAACTGGCTGCTGATGAAGTTGCGGATGCCGCCCGTCTGCCGCGTCGGATCGAGTTCGTGGGCGAGCTTGTTGGTCGCTTTGTAGAGCGCTTCGTTGTCCGGCGATTCGTTGATGCGCACGCCCCACAGCACAATCGACGGGTGATTACGGTCGCGCGTGATCATGGCTTCCACGTCGCGCAGCGAGAGCGCTTTCCAGTCGTCATCGCCGATGAACTGCCAGCCGGGGATTTCCTCCAGCACCAGTAGGCCGATCTCGTCGCAGCGATCCAGGAAGTGCGTTGACTGCGGGTAATGTGAGGTGCGGACGATGTTCAGACCAAGCTCGTATTTGAGGATGTCGGCGTCCTTACGCTGCAAGCGCTTGGGAGCCGCGCCACCGATATACGGGTAGGTCTGATGCCGATCCAGCCCGATCAGCTTGACATGTTCGCCGTTGAGGTAGAAGCCATCATCCTTGAACACGGCATCGCGGAAACCGAAACGAACTTCTTGCTGATCAAGTATTT
>DASZXN010000351.1:0-2961 GCA_035545875.1 Phototrophicaceae bacterium | reverse complement strand
TGCCCGTACCCGCGCCGAATTTCTCGGTCATCTGGATCGACCGAGTTTTCACGCGCTGTAAAGAAGTGCTGAGTACCGAGTCCTGAGTGCTGAGTCAAAAGCAGAGCATTCGGCATTTGTAGGGGCGCGCACCTATGTGTGCGCCCGAATTTGTAGGGACGAGACTTGTCTCGTCCGCTGATTTTCGAGGGATATATTGCTCGGCGGACGCGATAAATCGCGTCCCTACAAAATCAACGCTGGGTTGTATGAACTGGTAAATCGGCCTTTTACACATGTTGAAACAAATGCTTGCAAATGTTCGGAGAGCGTGATAGTCTATTCGCCATGACTCAACTTCCGGCACACCTCCTGATTCACACACGCGCTTGTTGCTGCACGATGTGTTGTATGGGCAAACTAAATTTGACCCCAGGATGTGTCGTGGAGACGCGGCGTTAACTCGTCGCAGCAGCATGAAAGCAAAGAGCCGACCTCCTGGGGATCGGCTCTTTTTATTTGGCAATGCGACGTAAGGGCACGATAGATCGTGCCCCTACAGACAATGTGGGAGCAGCAGAGTCAATGAACGTCGTTTTGAAAGCGGACTTGCAGCAGCAGATTTTCAACCATTTGCAATCGGCCTACCCGAACGAGGGCGGCGGCTTCCTGCTCGGCAGTAAAAGCGCCGATACCGTCACGATCAGCGACATCATTCCGATTGAGAACATCTTCGCCAAAGAGGAGCAGTATCACCGCTACCAGATGACGCCGCTCGATTGGGCGCGGCTCGAAGATCAGGCCGACGAGCGCGGCCTGACGCTGGTCGGCTATTTCCACAGCCACCCGGATTCCCCGGCCATCCCGTCGATCTACGACCGCGATCACGCCCTGCCCAATTTCACCTACATCATCACGCAGGTCAATCAGGCCAAAGCCGTCGATATGCGCGTCTGGACGCTGCGCACGGATCGGACGCAGTTCGATGCCGACACGCTGCACGTTGAATAGAGCTTTCACTTATGGAGGGAGAGAAAATCATGGTTGAGGCGCTGGTCAGTACCCAATGGGTCGCGGACAATAAGGACAAGGTTCGCCTGATCGAAGTCGATGTCGATACCACGCAGTACGAGTCGGGGCATATCCCCGGCGCGGTCGGCTTCAACTGGCAGACGCAGCTTCAGAACCAAACCCTGCGCGACATCGCCACGCGGGAAGAGATCGAGGCGCTCCTGAGCAATGCGGGCGTCGGTCAGGATACGCAGGTCGTCCTCTACGGCGATAACAACAACTGGTTTGCCGCCTACGCCTTCTGGCTGCTCAAATACTATGGTCACGAGAACGTCAGCCTGATGAACGGCGGACGCAAGAAATGGGTCGCCGAAGGCCGCGAACTCACGACCGACGTGCCCAGCTATCCCAAGACGGATTACAAGGTCAGCAAGGTCAACAGCGACCTGCGCGCCGACCGCGAGTACATCAAGGCGCGCCTCGAAAAGCAGGGCTTCGGTCTGGTCGATGTGCGCTCGGTGGACGAATACACGGGCAAGATCATCGCGCCGCCCAACATGCCGGAAACGGCGCAGCGCCCCGGTCACATCCCCGGCGCGTCGAACATCCCCTGGGCGCAGGCCGTCGCTGAGGACGGAACCTACAAGAGCAAGGAAGAACTGGAAAAGCTCTATGGCGCGAAGGGCATCACGGGTGACAAGGATGAAATCGTCGCCTACTGCCGCATCGGGGAGCGCTCGTCGCATAGCTGGTTCGCGCTCAAGTACATTCTCGGCTTCGACAACGTGCGCAACTATGACGGCTCGTGGACGGAATGGGGCAACCTGATCGGTGTGCCGATTCGCAAGGGCGAAACGCCCTAAGCAGATTTATTCCGTAGGGGCACGGCGCGCCGTGCCCCTACATATCGTGTGGTGATAACGGCGCGGTGGTCGAGTGGTCAGGCAGCGGACTGCAAATCCGCGCACACGGGTTCGAATCCCGTCCGCGCCTTGTGGCAAACGAACAGAAAATACCCAGGAGATCAGCAATGCCCAGTATCAAGATTCCGACACCGCTGCGCCCCTTCACGGGCAATCAGCCGCAGGTGACGGTCGCGGGAGACACGGTGGGCGCGGCGCTCAACGACCTGACCACCCAGTATCCCGAACTGCGCCAGCACCTGTTCAACGGCGGCGAACTACGCAATTTCGTCAACGTATACCTCGGCGAAGAGGATGTGCGCTTCCTCGGTGGGCTGGACACCGACCTGTCCCCCAGTGACAGCCTGCGCATCATTCCCAGTATCGCCGGAGGCTGAAGTATAAGGAGAAAATCCGATGGCCGCGTTACGCAAGGTTGATCACAGTGGGTTAAAGACCGGGCAGGCGCTCACGATTGTGCTGCTGCTGGCAGGATTCGTGCTGAACCTGTGGCCGCTGGTGGCGCTGGTCGCCATCGCGCAGGCGCTGGCAGCGATTGATGCGCCTTATGCCCCCTATCGCCTGATTTATCAGCACGTCGTCAAGCCAAGCGGACTGGTCAAGCCGCACGTCATCACCGATAACCCGGAACCGCATCGCTTCGCGATGGGCGTCGGCGCGGTGTTTAACGGCGTGGCGACAGTTCTGCTGCTGATTGGCGCTCCCGTGCCCGGCTGGATTCTGGTCTGGGTCGTGATCGCGCTGGCGAACCTGAATTTCTGGCTCAACCTCTGCGTCGGCTGTCTGATGTACTACCAACTGAACCGCCTGCACGTGCCCGGTTTCAATTACGCGCCGATCACGGAGCAACCGTCATGATCGAGCGGCTGGCGGCGGCGCTGTTTCTGCTGGCCTTCGGCGTGATCACCTATCGGCTGATGATCGCTCGGCAGATCAGGCGGACAACCGCGCTCGCGCCGACCGATCCGCTCCTGAGCGGCCTCAAGCCCGGCGTGCCGACGATCCTCTACGTCCCGACGCCGACCTGTATCCCCTGCAAGACGCAGCA
>DASZXN010000350.1:0-11827 GCA_035545875.1 Phototrophicaceae bacterium | reverse complement strand
AGTCGCGCGGATTAGCCATTCCCGGCGCAAATCCGCCCGAAGATTTTCCGGCCATTTTGAAGCGGCTCTGGTGGCCGCTGGACAAGGCGCTCGACAAAGACTCGGTTCGCGCGAGCGTATTGCTCGCGCTGATTGACGCGATCAGGCACGGCACAACCACGCTGATCGACCATCACGCCAGCCCAAATTTCATCGGTGGCAGCCTCGACGTGATCGCCGACGCGGTGGACGCGGCTGGCTTGCGCGCTGTTCTCTGCTACGAGGTCACGGATCGCAATGGCATGGAGCAAGCGGAAACGGGTATCGCCGAAAACCTACGCTTCATCGAGGCGAGCAAGGATCGCCCGCGCGTGCGCGGAACCTTCGGTTTGCACGCCAGCCTGACCCTCAGCAACACGACGCTGCGCAAGTGCGCGGACGCTTATCAGGGGGGATTTCACATCCATGTCGCCGAGCACGAAGCCGACGAGGACGACAGCTTGCAGCGCTCCGGCGTGCGCGTCGTCCATCGGCTCGATCACTACGGCATTCTTGGCGAGCGGACGATTGCCGCTCACTGCATCCACGTCGATGAGAGTGAGCTGGATCGTTTAGCCGAAAGCGGCACGTGGATCACCCATCAGCCGCGCTCGAACATGAATAACGGCGTCGGCGCGCTGGCCTTCGATGCGATAATGGCGCGCGGCATGAAAATCTGTTTGGGCAACGATGGTTTCAGCAATGCCATGTGGGAAGAATGGAAAGCAGCTTATCTGCTTCAGAAGGTCGTTCATCGTGATCCACGCCGCGCCAACGGCGCTGACATTGCGAAGATGGCGCTCGACAACAACGCCCGCCTGATCGACGTGTTCTTTCCCGGCGCGCAGGTCGGTCGCTTGATCGAAGGGGCACGGGCTGACCTGATCTTTGTCGATTATCACCCGTTTACGCCCCTCACCGCCGGAAATTTCCCCTGGCACGTGCTGTTTGGCTTCGAGCCTTCGCTGGTCACAACCACGATGGTTGATGGTAAAATACTCATGCGTGATCGCCAGCTATTAACCTTAGATGAAAAAGCTGTCGCGGAAGCGGCATTGGCACTCGCGCCGGGAGTATGGCAGCGCTATACTGCGCTCGCACAATTACAGGCTTAATGCCGGGAGACACGATGACGACTGACGGGAATGATCTGCCTCTTGTGCTGTCGGTGGCCGTCCTGGGGGGGACAGGCAAGGAAGGTTCAGGCTTGGCGATGCGCTGGGCATTGAACGGCTATAAGGTCATCATTGGCTCGCGCGACGCCAACCGCGCCAATGAGCGTGCCGGGGAATTGAATACGCAGGTGGGCGTCGATCTGCTGGTCGGCATGGCGAATGTGGATGCGGCAGCGGCGGCCAACGTGGTCGTCGTGAGCGTGCCTTTTGATGCGCACCGCGCGACGCTCGAAAGCGTGAAAAACGAACTTCAGGGCAAGGTTGTGGTCGATATTTGCGTACCGATGCAACCACCGGATATTCGCCAGGTCTACGTCCCGCCGAGCCTGTCGGCGGCGCTCGAAGCTCAGGAAGTGCTGGGCGCGGGCGCGAAGGTCGTCGCGGCCTTCCACAACGTCTCGGCGACGAAGCTGAAAAATCCTGAAACGCCGATTGAGACCGACGTGCTGATCTGCGGTGACGACGCCGACGCGAAGAAAGACGTGATGCACCTGGTCGAGGCGGCGGGGATGCGTGGCATCGACGCTGGCCCACTGGCAAATTCGGTCGCTGCCGAGGCTCTGACGCCCGTTTTGCTGTACATCAACAAAACCTATGGCGTCAAGGGTGCTGGCATTCGTATCACTGGTCTATAGATTGAACTCACTGACGCTGGCAGCGCTGCCCGGAATCCCGCTGATTCAACCGGGCGATGATCTGCCAAAACTCATTCTGGAAGCGCTTCAGCGCGCCGAGATCACGCTGCAAACAGGCGATGCGCTGGTCGTGACTTCGAAGATCGTCTCGAAGTCGGAAGGCCGGATTGTTACCCTGAGCGAAGTTAGGCCGAGCGAACGGGCGCTCAAAGTCGCGGCGGAAACAAACAAAGACCCGCGCATCGTCGAACTGGTCTTGCAGGAAAGCCAGATGATTTCGCGCAGCGCGCCCGGCGTGCTGATCACGCGCCATCGGCTCGGTTTCGTTTCCGCCAGTTCCGGTATCGATCAGTCGAATATCGAAGGCGGTGATGGCACGCGGGTGCTGCTGCTCCCGCTTGATCCCGATGCGTCGGCGCGCAAAATTCGCGCGGCGCTGTTCGAAGCGACGGGCGCGGAAGTCGGCGTCGTCATCAGCGATTCGCATGGCAGACCGTTTCGGCTCGGCAACCTGGGGATTGCGATTGGCGTCGCCGGGATGCCAGCGCTGCTGGATTTGCGCGGGCATACGGATCTGTTCGGGCGTGAGCTTAAAATCACAATTCAGGCGTATGCCGATGAAGTCGCGTCGGCGGCTAATCTGCTCTCCGGCGAAGCAGCCGAAGGCAAGCCGGTCGTGTGGCTGCGCGGCTTGGGCTTTCCGGCGCAGGACGGTCATGCGTCCGATTACATTCGACCGATTGAAACCGATTTGTATCGTTAGAGGTCGAGGGAATACGTGGTTAGCAACGCGATGCTGGACATCATGGTCAGCCGCCGCTCGATTCGACGTTTTCAGCCGGAGCCTGTCGAGCGCGAGGTGATCACGGCGCTGCTTCAGGCGGCGATCTGGGCACCGTCGGCGCACAATCGCCAGCCCTGGCGCTTCTGCGTGGTCGATTCAGTCGAGACGAAAGAGCATCTGGCAAGCGCGATGGGCGCGCGGCTGCGCAGCGATTCCGCCCGCGACGGTATTGCGCCGGAACTGATCGAGAAGGATGCCGCGCGCTCCTACGCCCGCATGACGGGCGCGCCCGTGCTGATCGTCTTGTCGCTGTCGATGATCGACATGGATCACTACAACGACGAAGTACGCAATTTGAACGAATACGTCATGGCGGCGCAAAGCACGGCAATGGCGGGGCAAAATCTGCTGCTGGCGGCACAGCAGGCCGGGTTAGCGACCTGCTGGATGTGCGCGCCGATGTTCTGCCCGGACGTGGTGCGCGCCGTGCTCGATTTGCCTGACGACTGGCAGCCGCAAGCCCTGATCGCGCTCGGCTATGCCGCTGAAATCCGCGCAAAAACGCGCCGCCCCTTAGAAGCGAGTGTCCTGTGGCGATAAACGACAAAAACATCCTGATTCTGGTCGGCGGCGTGGGCGGAGCCAAGCTCGCGCACGGGCTGGCGCAAATTCTGCCGCCCGAACGCCTGACGGTCGTCGTCAACACGGGCGACGATACGTGGCACTATGGCCTGCGCGTCTGCCCCGATCTCGATACGGTCAGCTATACGCTGGCCGATTGGATCGATAAGACCAAAGGCTGGGGCGTTGCCGAGGATTCGTTCACGACGCTGGCCGCGCTGCGGCGTTTGGGTGAAGATGCCTGGTTCATGGTCGGCGACAAGGATTTCGCCACGCATCTGACGCGCACGCAGGCGCTCAATCGCGGTGAGTCGCTGACGGCAGTGACGCAAAAACTGACAAAGGCGCTTGGCATTCGTCAGACAATACTGCCGATGACGGATGCTGTTGTTGCGACGAAACTCTTAACGGCAGAGCAGGGCGAGTTAGACTTTCAAACCTATTTCGTGCGCGAGCGCTGGCAGCCGACCGTCACGTCGATCCGTTTCGACGGCATTGAGGGAGCGACGGTCTCGCCGGAAGTCGCGCAGGCGATTGATTTGGCTGACATCATTCTGTTTGGCCCGTCGAATCCCTGGCTGTCGATTGCGCCGATTCTGGCGGTTCCCGGCCTGCGTGAGCGGCTGATCGCCTGTGACGTGCCGCGTGTCGCACTCTCGCCGATTGTCGGCGGCGAGGCGATTAAGGGGCCAGCCGCCAAGCTGATGGCGGAAATGGGTCTAACGGTGACTGCGGCAACGGTTGCGGACTATTATCATGGCGTGATCAACGGGTTCGTTTACGACGAACTGGATGCGAATTTAACGATTGACGGGCTGCGCAGCACGATCTTCGACACGATCATGCGCTCGGACGAAGATCGCGCGGTGCTGGCACGGAAGATACTGGACTGGATCGGCAGTTGGGGAGGTTCGTATGAGCATCTGGGCAATCATTCCGGTCAAACCACTGACCCAGGCTAAAAGTCGTCTCGAAGGCGCGCTTTCCCCGGATGAACGCAAGCAGCTTTCGGAAATGATGTTTCGGCGCGTGCTGACGACGGTCAAATCCGTGCCGCAGATCACCGGAGCGCTGGTGATCAGCCGCGATTCACACGCCTTGGCGATTGCCCGCGATTTGGGCGCGCACACGGTTCAGGAGAGTGGCGCGCCGGAACTCAACAACGCGCTGATGCGGGCAACGCAGGTCGTCGGCGGCTGGCGCGGCGGCGCGGTGCTGATTCTGCCCGCTGATCTGCCGCTGATCACTGCTGACGACGTGCAGGGCATCACCGAACTCGGTCAGGAGAACATGACGGTCGTGGTCGCTACCGACAATCACGAAGATGGCACGAATGCCATGCTGATCCGCCCGCCGGGAATGATCCCGTATGCGTATGGCATTGGCAGCTTTCAGCGGCACATGGCGCTGGCGAAAGAAGCGGGCGCGAGCGTCAAAGTCTATCACTCGGATCGGCTGGCGCTCGACATCGACATGCCCGCCGATTTGGAAAAGTATTATCGGCTGACCGGCAGCGCGCAGGGTCTCACACTCACGCCCGGCGGTACTGCCTAGAAACAGGATTGGCTTGTAGGGGCGAGGTACTGCCTCGCCCTGTGGTCAGTCGTCCTAGATTACCCCGCGTCAAATCGACTTAATCCGCTATAATTGCTCGAAATTTGCTTTTACTCAGCAAGCAGCACGTAAGAGAGGTTCTTCATGGCCGACCGCGTAGCGCTTTATTTGCAGGATGCCCATTCGCTCCAGGACGCGATCAAATACGTCCAGTACGCCGAGCAGCGCGGCTTTGAAGCGGTCTGGCAGGCGGAGAGCCGCCTCGTCCGTGATGCGGTCGTGCCGATGGCGGCTTTTGCCGCAACCACCAGCCGCATCAAGATCGGCAGCGGCGTGATCAACAACTGGACGCGCAACGCTGCCGTGATCGCCGCGACCTTCCTGACACTCGACGATCTCGCGCCGAACCGAATCATCTGCGGGATTGGCGCGTGGTGGGATCCGCTGGCGCAGAAGGTCGGCATCAATCGCAGCAAGCCGCTGCTGGCGATGCGCGAAACCGTCGTCGCGGTGCGCGGGCTGCTGGCGCGCCAACGGGTCACTTTTCACGGCGAGTTCGTCAACCTCAGCGATGTGGAACTCGACGTGGTGCATGGGCGCAAAGAGCCGCGCAACGTGCCAATCTACATCGGCGCGACCGGGCCGCAGATGATGACGATGACGGGCGAAATCGCCGATGGCGCGGTGCTCAATTACCTCGTCGCGCCGAAATACAATCAGGCGGCGCTCGATCAGCTCGAAGCGGGCGCGCGCAAAGCCGGACGGCGGCTCGAAGACATTGATCGCCCGCAGTTGGTCGTCTGCTCGGTTGACACGGATCGCAAGCGGGCGCTCGATGGCGCGCGCAAGCTCGTGACCCAGTATCTCGGTCAGCAGCCGCATATCATGAAAGCGAGCGGCGTCAGTCAGGAACTGCTCGACGAGATCGGGCAGGTGCTAACCTGGCCGGCGACCGAGGAGCAAATCGAGGAAGCGATGCGGCTCGTGCCGGATGACGTGGTGCAGTTGATCACCGCGTCGGGCACGCCCACCGAGGTCAAGGCGAAGGTGCGCGAATACGTCGCCAATGGCGCGACTTGCCCGATTCTCTATCCGCTTGGCGATGACGTTCGGCTGATGATCGACACGTTTGCGAATGGCTATTCGAATTAGGCCAGAGGAAATTCCAGCACGGCAGACGAGCGTCTCGCGCAGACGCTCGCTTTTTATCCTCGTGCTGTGCGCGGGGCTGGCGCTCGTCGTTTTCCTGATCTACGTGACGATCAGTTCCTCGCTCGGTGGCGGTCAGGTCGTTATGCCGCTGGACGATGCTTACATTCACTTTCAGTACGCCCAGCAGATCGCTAACGGGCAGCCCTACGTCTACAACCCCGGCCTGCCGCCGACCTCCGGCGCGACCAGCTTCCTCTATCCCTACGTGCTGGCGCTTGGCGATTTGCTCGGCCTGCGTGGGCTGAATCTCGGCTTGTGGGCGCTGGGCGTTGGCGCAGTTGCCTTAGCGATTTCGGCGTGGCTGGTTTACCGGATCGTGCTGATAGCCGCGCCGTACCGAATTGCGCTCATTTTTGCGGTCGCTTTCCTGCTCGATGGTTGGGTCGAGTGGCATTTCATGAGCGGCATGGAAACCGGGCTGGCGATCACATTCACGCTGCTGACCCTGTATGCGGTGCTGTCACGGCGCTTTCGCCTGAGCATCGTCGCCGCGACGCTGCTCGCGCTGATCCGGCCTGAAGGCGGACTTCTGTCCGCGATTGCCATGCTGATCGTGCTGCTTCAGGGCTTGAACGATATTCCCGTTAAAAGCCGCTTCGGGATTCCGCGTCTGTGGCTGTGGCGGCGCGAATGGCTGCTCCTGCTCATCCCAGTTCTGGCGATTGGCGTGCAGCCGTTGGTCAATTGGGCGCTGACCGGATCGCCTGTCGCGTCGGGCAACGCGGCCAAATCGCTGTTCGGCATCATTCCGCCTGACATGGGGATAATCCTCGGTCGTGTCCGCGACAACTTCTTCGAGATGTGGCGCGAATTTGCGACTGAGCATTTCTATGCCTTCGGCGCGGCGGTCGTCGGCGTGATCGCGCTGGCGCTCGATAAACGTTTTCGCTTGGTCGCCGTGATGCTGGTGCTGTGGCTGCTGGCGGGCACGGCGGCGATCTCGACACTCGACACCGCGTTCTGGCATTTCAAGCGCTACCAGATGCCGCTGATCGCGCTCTTTATCCCGCTGGCGGGCTGGGGCTGGGCGCTCGTCTATCGTTCCCTGCTGCGCAACCTGCCGCGTTTGGATCGGCGTGTACGGCTGGCGCTTCCGGTCGTTTGTGCTGTCGTGATCGCGGTCTCGATCAGCAATTTGCTGCAAAGCACGCTTCAGTTCATCTCCAACTACGATTTGAACGTCGGCTATGTGGTTGCCCAACCGCTCCAGATGGCGCGTTGGCTGGCCGCGAACACGCCGCCGGACGCGCGCATCGCCGTCCATGACGTGGGCATGATGCGCTACATGGGCGGGCGCACGACCATCGACATCGTTGGCCTGACGACGCCGGACGCGGCCTCGTATTGGCGCAACGGCCCCGGCTCGATTGGGCAGTTCATCGAGAAGGAGCGCCCTGACTATATTGCTTCGTATGGCATTGGTCACGGCATGGGACTCGGCTATCTGCAAGCGACGCAAATGTACGGAACGACACTGGCGAGCTATACGGTTAATCTCGATCCGAACAATAACGTCGCGCTGGCTGCACCGACGGATGGGATTTACAAGCCGGATTGGACGGCGGCGGATCGTGCCAAAAACGTGATCATGCTGCCGCAGGTCGCGCCCTATCTCGACGGTATGACGCTCGTGGACAGCATCGACGTAGCTGACATTGACTCGGAGACAGCCCATCATTATCAATGGCGCGACGACCGCCCAGCGCAGGGCTTCCCGACCGAGTTTTATCAATTCGACTATTTCGGCTGCGTGGGCGACGCCTGCTCGGTGATGGACGGCGGGCGGCTGATCGACGGTGAGGAATCGTTTACGCTCAAGACACAGGCCGGACAGGATTTGATTCTGGTCACGCGCCTGCATCCGAAAGACGAGGGGACGTTCGACGTATACGCCAACGATCAACGGGTGGCAACGCACGTCATCCCCGCGCTGCCGGGGTCATGGCTCGAAGTGCCGACCCTGATCCCCGCCTCACTGGTGACGGCTTCTACTCGGATTCGCATCGTGCCACACGTCTCCGGCGGCTACTACATGCCGTATTATCAATGGGCGTATCAGGGAAAATATCAGCCTGCAAGCGTCAGTGCCAGGCCGCTGGCGACCTTCGAATCCGGCGCGCTCCAACTGGCTGCTGCGAAGCTTGATGTTGATGCGGGGACGCTGACGACAACGCTCGATTGGTCAACGGGCGCTGATCTTCCGACGGGCGACTACAAGTTATTCATTCACATCGTTGATCAAAGTGGGCAGAACGTCGCGCAGGCCGACGTTCGTCCGGGGCAGGGGACACTGCCGCCGGGAAATTGGCTACCCGGCTCGTTTCGTGACACAATTAAGATCACACAAATACCTTCAGGGCATTATCAAGTGGTCATGGGGCTGTATAACCCGGATTCCAATCAGCGTCTCCAGCCAGCAGGCGAAGCGTCAGCCGACACCGTTGATCAAAATCAGCAGGTGGTGCTGGGCGAGATTGAGGTGCAATAGCGTGGACGAGATGCGCGCCGTTTACGCTGCTTTGCTCGATGCTCAGGAAAAGGGAATCTCCGCAGCGTTGGCGACGGTCGTCCGTGTGATCGGCTCAGTGCCCCGTCATGAAGGCAGCAAGATGCTGGTCTACGCCGATGGCAAGTTCGTCGGCACGGTTGGCGGTGGCGCGATGGAATCACGCGTGATTCAGGAAGCGCTTGCCGCGATGCAGGACAGCAAAACGCGCAACTGCTCATATGTGCTCAATGACATCACGGCAGGCGACGCGGGCGTGTGTGGTGGCACCGTCGAGGTCTTTATCGAACCGATCCACAGCCCGCCGACGCTGCTGGTGATCGGCGGCGGGCACGTCGGCAAGGCGCTGGCGCAGTTGGGCAAATGGATGGAATACCGTGTCGTCCTGTGTGACGACCGCGCTGAGTTCGCCAATCCCGACTATCTCTCCGGCATGGACGAATACATCGTCTGCAAGCCTGCCGAAGTCGCGCAGCACACGATCATCAATCAGCGCACCTGCATCGCTGCCGTGACGCGCGGTCTGCCCGTTGATGTTCATCTGATCCCGGCGCTGCTGGCGACCGAGGCCGCCTATATCGGCGTGATCGGCAGCCGACGGCGCTGGTCGCTGACGACCAAAGCGCTGCGCGAGCAGGGGGTCAGTGAGGAACAACTGAAGCGAATTCGCGCGCCGATAGGTCTGGAACTGGAAGCTGAAACACCCAAAGAGATCGCTTTGAGCATTCTAGCGGAGATCGTCATGCTTCAGCGCGGGGGCACGGGCAAACCGATGCAGTGGATCGCCGAAGCGGACGCGAAAAATGAAGTCGTAAGCACCGAGGACTGACGAGCGCGGGCAGAGCGACCCGCGTCCGTCAGGTCTCTGATAAGCCGCAGGTTTGAGCGTGAAAATTCTTTGTGTCAGTGATACCGTTGTTCAGCAAATGGAGAATGCCGCACATCTGCGGCGCAGATACCATGATGTCGAGGTGCTGGTGAGCTGCGGCGATTTGCCCGCTGCCTATCTGGAGTTCATCACGTCGGTGCTGAACGTTCCGCTGCTCTACGTGCGCGGCAATCATGATACCGGCTACGACGAGCGGCCACCCGGCGGGATCGATCTGCACCGCCATTACATCAACTATCACGGCGTGTCGTTTTACGGGATTGAGGGGTCACTGAAGTACAACAACAGCCCGATTCAATACTCGCAGTTCGACATGGAACAGATGGTGCTCAAAAGCGCCATGCCGCTGATGTTCCGGCGCACGCGCAAGCATCGCGCCGTCGATATTTTCGTCACGCACGCGCCCGCGCGCGGCATTCACGATTTGCCTGATCTGCCGCATCAGGGCATTAACGCGTTCTTGCAGTTCATGAACTGGTATCATCCGAAGTATATGCTGCACGGGCACGTCCATACCTATGACCGCCGCACGACGGTCATGACGCAGTACGGCGATACCTGCGTGATCAACGTGAACCCATTCACGTTGATAGAAATTGAGCCGGAATGAAGATCGTGAAGACAAGCCTTAACAAAGTTGAGTAAAATAAAGCAAAGTGGAGTGGGTGAGTTTGCATGTGGAGTGAATACTTTACCGTTGCCACCGTTGCCGAAGCGCTTGACCTGCTGGCGCAGTATCGCCAGCGCGCGCGTGTAATCGCGGGCGGGACGGACATTTTACTCGAACTCGAACGCGGTCAGCGCCCCGGCGTGGACGTGCTGATCGATTTGACGCGCGTGCCGGGACTGGATCAGATTGACCTGAAAGGCGACTCGATCCGTTTGGGCGCGCTGGTGACGCACAATCACGTGGTTGCCAGCGATCTGCTGGTTCAGCGCGCGCTGCCGCTGGCGCAAGCCTGCTGGGAAGTCGGCGCGCCGCAGATTCGCAACCGGGCGACCGTAGCGGGCAACCTGATCACGGCCTCGCCCGCCAACGATACAATTACCCCATTGTGGGCGCTGGGCGCGAGCGTGACGCTCTCGTCGCTGGCAGGTGAGCGCACGGTTCCGCTGAACACTTTCTATACGGGGGTGCGCCGCAACGTGATGCGACCGGACGAACTGCTGACGGGCATCACCTTCCCGGCGCTGCGCGACAACGAGCGCGGCATCTTCCTCAAGCTGGGACTGCGGCGCGCGCAGGCGATCTCGGTGGTCGATGTGGCTGTCGTGCTGGCCTTCGACGGCGCGACGATCACGCGGGCGACGATCACGCTGGGCAGTGTCGCGCCGACGATCTACGAGGCGACGGTCGCGCAAAGCTCGCTGATCGGTCGCGCGCTGTCACCAGAAACAATTTCTGAAGCGGCGCGGCTGGCGAGCGCGGCGGTCACGCCGATTGACGACGTGCGCGGGCCTGCTGAGTATCGCGTCGAGATGGTGCGCGTGCTCGTGGCGCGGGCGCTCAAAAAGCTGGCGGCGCGCGAGGAACGTGCGAATTATCCGTCTGATCCGGCCATGCTCTGGGGTGGCTGTCACGGTGCGGTTGCGCCAACGCTGACCGAGCAGATCGCTCATCAAGGCAAACCGATTGAGACGACCATCAACGGGCAGTCGATGACGATCACCACCGGGCAGGACAAGACGCTGCTGCGTTTTCTGCGCGAGGACGTGGGGCTGCCGGGAACGAAAGAAGGCTGCGCCGAGGGCGAATGCGGTGCGTGTACCGTCTTTCTCGACGGGGCGGCAGTCATGTCGTGTATGGTGGCCGCGCCGCGCGCGCATGGTGCGGAAATCGTCACCGTTGAAGGACTGCGCGAGGACAGCCATCTGCATCCGATTCAGCAGGCGTTTGTCGAGCAGGGGGCGGTGCAGTGTGGCTACTGCACGCCGGGCTTCCTGATGGCAGGCGCGAAGCTTCTGGAAGAACATCCGCAGCCGACCAGCGAGCAGATTCAGCAGAGCATCACCGGGAATCTCTGCCGCTGCACGGGCTACTACAAGATCATTCAGGCCTTCCAACAGGCAGGAAAGCGCGAACTTAGCGCAGGAGAAAGCACATGAGCAGTCAGGTAACGATTGTCGTCGAAAAACGCAGCCGCAGGCGCTGGGCAGCGATTGGCTTTCTGCTGATCGTCTCGCTGCTGGTCATCGCGTGGTTTGCTGCGCCGGGCGTGATCAGCATTTTGAAGTCCGCCTTCAAGGGGCTGGGGCCAGCCCTGAAGACGATTCCACCACTTCAGCAGCAGATTGCCTTCACGCTGATCATTTTCGCTATTCTGGGTGTGTTTGCTGCCTTGATCGTGACGCTGTTCGCGCCCAAGAAAGCGATCAACGTCAGCGAGAAAGACCTGACCAAAGAGCGCCTGGACAACGTGAATTACCATAAAG
>DASZXN010000349.1:0-12529 GCA_035545875.1 Phototrophicaceae bacterium | reverse complement strand
AACAACAGCACTCCATACGACGGTGGCGGCATCGACGTGGAGCCTAGCCCGTTCATGGGGCACGGCCTGACGCTCGACGACAGCGACGTGGATAACAATCAGGCGGGTATTGAGGGTGGCGGCCTCTCAGTGGGCGGCAGCGCGGTCATCACCAACAGCCGCATCGAAAACAACGTCGCGGATACTGAAGGCGGCGGCATCTACATTGACGAGAACGGTAATGTCAACGTCAGCAAAGGCACGATCATCGGCGCGAACCAGACGGTCAACGATGGGAGCGGCGCGGTTGGCCCGTTCGGGGGCGCGGGCATCGACAGCTATTTCGGCAATCTCACCGTCGATAGCAGCGTTATTTCCGACAACGTGTCGGCGTTCACAGCGGGCGCGTTCTTCGACCGAGGCGGCACCTTCAAAATCACCAACACGCTCATCACGCGCAATCAGGGACGCTTAATCGGCGGCATCTACTCGCTGAACCTTGCGCCGAGCGACGAAACCCTTCAGCGCGCCGGTCACATCACGATTCAGAATTCCTGCGTGGTCGATAATACCGACGCTGATCCACAATCCAAAGGGATACGCGAAGGTCTCGTTCACGACAGCGACCCGACGACGGCCAGTGCCACCATCGACGCGACCAACGTCTGGTGGGGCGATCCCAGCGGCCCCGGCCCGGTTTCCGTTGGCAAGGGCGGTACAGGCAAGGGCGATGGTGTGAGCGGCGCGGTCAGCTACCAGCCTTTCCTGAGCGCCGAGCCGGATGTCTGTAATCAGATCGCGGCCAGCGCGACACCGGTCGTCGCCGCGCCAATCCAGCCGACGCCCACCAGCGAACAATCCAGCGATACCAGCAGTGGGAGCATTCCCGGCTTCGCGGGCTGCACGCAGCCGAGCGATGGCAGCTTCCAGATCACAATTCCGAAGAATGCCTGGCCTGACGGGTCGATGGTGACGTGCAGCCTTGACGGAACGGCCTTCAGCCTGATCGTGATTTCGGCGAATGGCGCGCCGCTGGAGAAATTCGCCACTCCGGTCACGGTCTGCCTGCCAGGAAGCGGCTCGATGTCGTACATGGGAATTACGACCACAAGCGGGCTGCCCGCGTCAATTAAGACGACCCAGAAGAACGGCTATACCTGTACCGATCTGCCGGGGCCGGGCATTTTGCTGATGAACGGCTGACCTGAAACAAAACGGTGCGGAGTCCGCACAGACTCCGCGCCGCCGCAAATCCAAATCGGTTTAGTCGTCTTCGTCAACTGCACCCGTCAGCACCGTGATTTGCGCCAAGCCGCGCAGGTAGCGCCGTCCCTGCGGATCACCCGGCACAGCGAGGCGCAGCGACCCGCTGCCCGGTTGCAGCGGCGCGCCATCCTGCTCGTAAGCGATCAGAACGACCCGATCCGTCAGCGAGGGATCGAACTCGTTCCAGCGCAAAATACAGCGAAAGCCGTCTTTCGCCCGCGCCATCACACGCAGTTTGGAATCGACGGCGGGATCGGCAGTCACTTGGGCATGGGTCAGCACATCCCACAAACGTGCCCCCATGAAGGTCGCGGTGACTGTTTTCTTGCCGTTATCAAAACTGACGGTGACATTGTGCGCCGGATACGAGTCGCGCAGATCAGCCAGCGACAACGATAACGGCGTGGCAACCGCGCCGTTGACCTCAAGCTCTGTTGCCATAGCATCCCTGTTGATCAAGGTCAATTTCAGGGGTGATAATAGCGCATCGACCGGCCTTTAGGCAGCAAGCGATGGACATTTCCCGAACCAACACGATTCTGTACTGCCGCCAGTGGCATGAAGCTGTCGCCTTCTACCGTGACGTTTTCGCCTTCCCGATCACATATCAAACCGACTGGTTCGTCGAGTTTGGGCTGTCCGCCAACGCTTATCTGAGCATTGCCGACGAGCGCCGCGCCACTATCGCCAGCGTAAACGGTCAGGGGATCACGCTCTCGTGGCAAATCGCGAACGTCGAAGCAGTTCACGCCGCGCTGCGACGGCAGAACGTCGCCGTCAGCCCAATTCAGCACAAATGGGGCGCGGCGCTGTTCTATTTGCACGATCCTGAAGGTCATCGAATTGAACTGTGGCAGCCGGATCGCTCCTAACGTCAGGCGTCATTGGGAGTGAACTGGCTGCACGTCGAGAGCGGGCGCTCTGCTTGAATTTGCCTATCGGCACGGCGCTTGAGCAAGGCGAGAAGTGATGGCAGCCGCCAGCGACGGATCGGTTCAGCGTTGATCTGGAATTGCGCTTGCCGTTCGAGTTCTTCCTGCTCCGCTTGCGCACGCACGCGGTTCATCATATCGGATGAAGGTGGAAACATGGCTGCTACTTCCTCTACTTGATTGCAACAACGTTTCCAGAATAGCGCTAAACCCCTGCCGCTGTGATCCACCGGAAGATAGATTGCGTGGTTTATTTTGTGGAAGCGAACAGCCGCTCGCTAAACCAGATGCAGTTCACGAGCGCGAGCGATGGCCTGAACCCGCCCCTCGATGCCCAGCTTGCCGTAAATGTTGTGCAGATGGCTCTTGACCGTGCCGAGCGCCAGCACCAGCCGATCCGCGATTTGCTGGTTGGAGAGTCCGCTCGCCGCCAGCCGCAGAATTTCGATCTCGCGCTCGCTCAGGGGATCGATTAGCGCTGTGCTGGAAGCCAACTGCGGGACAGGCGCGCTCGCGCCGAGAATCGCGGTCACGGTGCTGACGAGATCAAGCTCGCAGCCCCGCTCCCACGCCGCGCGATACGCCTCTGCGCCAAGTTGATCCTCAAGTTGGGCGCGCAGCCGCGTGATCAGCGGCCAGCGGCTCAACCAGCCACTTGCCCGAATCGGCTGCTCGAAGGCCAGACCGAGCAGTTCAGCCGCCGATGCGAAATTGCTTTCATGCGCGCGAGCAACGGCTTCCAACGCCAAACAGATCGTCGCCGGGCCGGGATCGTCGGCGTGCTCCCAGCGGAAAGTCGAGAAGCTCTGGCGAACCGTCTCGTACTGCCCCAGCCCACACTGCGCGACCGCCATACCGAAGCGCAGTCCCATGTCGTTGTAACCGCCGAACAGCGGCTCCAGCAAAATCGCTTGATTTTCTCGCGCGAGCGCCGCGCCTTCGCCGTAACGCTCGTCCATCACGCTGACCAGAAAGGCGCGCAGCCCTGCCGAGAGCCGTTTGCCGTCGAGATTGTGCGACTGCTCGGCCAGATCGCGCATTTGCTCGGCCAGCGCCAGCGCTTCCTCGAACTCGCCCTTGAGCATAATCACCCGTGCCAACTGGAACATCGACTGAAGCACCCCTTTCAGGCTGCCGATTTCGCGCATCAGCGCCAGCGCCTCGCGCGCATAACGCTCGCATTCGCCGTAATTGAGCTGATCGAGCATTACATCAGTCAGGTTGAGCGTGATCCAGGCGATGCCGTTCAGATCATTGATCTCGCGGCGCAGTTTCAGGCTCGACTCCAAATCGGCATTGCTCTCCTGCATGTCGTTGGTTGTCGAGGCGATCCAGACCAGCGCTTCCGCCTCGTAAAACGGATCGCCGAGTGCCTGATAAACGGCATAACATTCCCTGAAGTACGGCGCGATAAACGGAGAATCGTAAGGGTGCTGCGCGAACCATTCCCAGCAGGCGACAATCCCGGAGACCAACAAGCTGAAGCCGATCTCAGATTGATCACCGTGCGCTCGTGCCGCCATCAGACAGGTGTCGATCTGGCTGCGCACATCCACGTCGATGCGCATGTTGCCGAGCATGATCAGGCGGATCAACCGCGCGCGAATGCGACTCTGGATGTAGAGCGCTTCAGCGCCCCGCGCCGCTGGCTCGACTGCCGCGCGCAGCAGCGCGACGACTTCGTGATAATGCCCGCGCATGTCGCCGAACAGTTGCAGGCTCTCGACGGCTCCAGAGAGCGCCGTATAATGCTCCTGCTGGAGCGCGAGCAGCCAGGCGTTGCGCACGTTCTCGAAATCCGCCGCGATCTGGTCGAGCGAGGTCATCTGCCGGTACGCCTTGATCCCCGGCTCAAGACGGCGCAGCGTGCCCAGATAGTAATCGACGTAAGCGCGCTCGACCGCTGCCGTCTGATCGGCGGCCTCCAACTGTTCCGCGCCATACTGCCGCAGCATCTCGTGAATGTCGTAGCGTCCGGCGGCCTGCGAGCGCACCAGCGATTGATCGACCAGTCCGGCCAGCGTATCGAGCGAGGCTCCGGCGACGACCTGCGCCGCTTCGCGCGTGAAGCCGCCGCGAAAGACCGAGAGCTTTTGAAAGACTTCCTGCTCATCAGGCGACATCAGCCGCCACGAATGATTAAAAACCGCGCGTATGCTGCGATGGCGCTCCGGGAGGTTGCGCGAGCGCGTCGTCAGGATGTCGCTGCTGCGCCGGATTTCGGCGACAACCGCCGCCGGACTGAGTGTTTTCAGCCAGCCTGCCGCCAGTTCAATCGCCAGCGGCATTCCTTCAACCAGTCGGCAGATGTCCACGACGCTGCGGCTGTCCTCATGCAGGTCGAAATTGCCACGAATCCGCCGCGCCCGATCCAGAAATAACTGAACGGCGCTGTAGGCTTCGAGCGGCTGATCCGCGTCCGAAGTCGGATAGCTCATGCCCGCGATCTGGCGAACCCATTCCTCCTGCAAATTGAGCACTTCGCGCGAGGTGACGAGGATTTTCAGCATCGGCGTGGCCGCCAGCATCTCCGCGACGACGCTCGCACCATCGAGCAAATGCTCGAAATTGTCGAGCACCAGCAGCATACACTTGGAGCGGCGCTCGCGCAGATATTCGAAGAACTGCTCACGCGGGTCGCGCTCGTCCTTCTGGAAGCGAAACGGCATCACCTCCGCGACCGCGCCGAGAATATCGTCGGCCTGCGTCAGCGGCGCGAGCGCCGTCCAGAACACGCCACCGGGGAACGAAGCGTGTTTGCGCGCCGCCACTTCGAGCGCCAGCCGCGTCTTGCCCATCCCACCCGGCCCGACCAGCGTCAGCAGGCGGCAGGCCGGGTCGTCGAGCAGTGCGCCGATCTCGTGGATTTCCTCGAATCGACCAATGAAGGTGGTCGGCATGAGCGCTAAATCATTCATTCCGCATCCTGATCATTCATTCATCTGCTTATTGTATGACAGGATGAGCCGGATCGGTGAAAATCGACAATTTTGTTCTAGTACAGCCATTAAACTGCGCTATTTACGCTTCGTCGGTGAGCAGTTGGCGCAGGGTATCGGCGTTCTTGATCGCTTTGCCGCCCGCCGTGTTGTTGAAAAACAGGTAAACGTCGTCTTTGTCAATGTGCCGGGCGATCTTTTGCGCCCAGTTGTCAAGCTGCACGTCGCTGTAAGACGATGAATAGAGCTTGCCGGGGCCGTGAAACCGAACGTACATGACGTGATCGGTCGTGATCTCGCGCTTGGGGAAACGCGGCGAGTCGTTGATCACAATGCCCGCGTGATGCTGGTTCAGGAGATCGTAAATCGCGTCGCTGAACCATGACACGTGTCGAAATTCGAACACCTGCCGGATCGATCCAGGCAGCAGCGGCAGAAATTTCGCCAGCGGCTCGCTCAGAGCGTCCTTTTTCGCGTTGGCGGGAAACTGCCAGAGCAGCGCGGCGAGCTTATTACCTAAGGCTTGAGCATTCGAGGTGAATTCTTCAAGCTCGCTCCTGACATCAACCAGCGCTTTCTCGTGCGTAATCAGACGGGGCGCTTTCAGGACAAAGCGAAATGGCTCTGGCGTGAGATCGTTCCAGTGGGCGAAAACGTGCTTCGGGAAGGTGCGGTAAAACGTCGCGTTGATCTCGACGGCGTTGTAATGATCGGCGTAGAAGGCGAGCCAATTTTTCTGCGCCACGCCTTTGGGATAAAAGACGCCGCGCCAGTCCTTATAGGTATAGCCGGACGTGCCGATATACAAATGCGTCATCGCGTCAGCGCCTTCACCAATACCCGTCGATCAAGGCGGCGGTGTCGCGGTTTGTTTGGGCTGCTCAGTGACTATCAACTGCATCGCGCGATCAATCGGGATACGCGCGATCCCCGCCCCCTGATCGACCCAACCGTATCCTTGCAGCAGCGCCGCCTGCGTCGCCGCAAGCGCCTGAGCATCGGCATTGGGCGTCGTCTGCTCCATATTGAAAGCCGAATCCTGCGCGTGAATGGCTGCGATCTGCTGATCAGTCGTCGGCTGCGCCGTGAATATGAAGATCAAGCCAAAAACCAGCGCGCAGGCCAGCAGTCCAACGACCACGAAGGCGACGGTCAGCCCGGAAATGCCTTCTGATTCAGCTTCAGGCTTCATGAGCCGCTCCTCGCAGACGATAGGCAAAGGCCGCGATCCATAATCCGCACATGCCAATCGGCAGGATCAGCGTCAGCCCATCGACCGCCGCGCCAAAGGCCGGCACGATCAACCAGTAGACGTAGACGAACTGCGCGATCAGGATCAGCAGCGCGACCAGCGCCAGCGAACGAACGCGGCTCTTGATCCCGCGCGAGAGCAGCAGCACGAACGGCACGGCAATGTTGAGCACGATCAGCGCCAGCGCGACCAGCGACCAACCGTCCGCCGTCCGTTCGACGTACCACGTGATCTCGTCCGGCAGATCGCCTGCCCAGATCACCAGAAATTGCATGAATTGGAGATAAGTCACTGTGATCAGGATCGTCAGCAGTACGTTGCCGAGGTCTTGGCGCGTCTGCCGCTCGGATGCTTCCGGCGCAGGCGTGGGCGTGAGCAGGAGCAGCACGATCACGAAGGCATAGGCTGTGAGCGCCTGACTCGCCAGAAACAGCACACCGTAGATCGTCGAGTACCAGTGTGGCTCCAGCGACATGAACCAGTCGATTGCCGCCAATGTCGCCGATGGGAAATACAGTACCAGCCCGATAATCGCCGTCGTGCGCTTCGGCGTGCCCGGTCGCGTCATCCGCCAAGCGAGAAAAATCCACACGGCGAAGTAAATCACCGCGCGGATGACGAAAAAGGTCGGGTTGAGAAAAGGGCTTTGATGCTGAAGCAGCGGATCGGCGCTGACCGTGTTCGGCTGCGCCCAGGGATAGAGGCGCGACAGCCCGAACACAATCGGGATGAACAACAGCGCCGTTACGACGATCAACTGCGCGCCGCCTTCGAGCGACTCGCGCACCGGGATGCTCCAGTGTCCTCCCGTGATCTGGTTGATCAGCAGCAGGAATAAACAGCCGAGGCTGATCAGCGCGACACAGGCGAAGCCGACCAGATAGGCGTGAAAAAACGCGCTTTGATTGGTCAGTAGGCCGATCAGCGCCGCGATAATGCCAATGATGCCGACGATCCCGGCGACGGTGCGAATGCGCGTCAGGCTGCGCGCGCGCGTCATCATGGGAGCTGCTCCTGATCGCCTGGCGGCAGCGACTTGGCGGGCGCGTGTTGACTCAGTTGCAGCGCGCGAATATAAGCGATCACCGCCCAGCGATCCGGCTCGCCCAACTGCGTGGCGTAGGGATACATCCTGCCGTAGCCGTTCGTGATTACGTCGAAGTAGAAGCCGACGGGTTCGTTTCTGAGCGCATCGCTGTGAAACGACGGCGGTACAGGGAATTGGTAACGAGTCAGCACGCCGTCGCCGTAGCCTGCCGCGCCATGACACGGCGCGCAATAGACGTTGAAGCGGTTCTGCCCGCGCTGAAGCATCGCTTCCGAGAGCGCAATCGGGATGGTCGTCACGTACTGACCGTTCACCTTGCCAGTCGTCAGCGCCTTGTTATCGACCACCGTATCGGCAGCAACCACACCATTCGGCAGCGGTTGGGCGCACGCGCCGTCTTTGAAATCCTGAATCTCGCCGAGCGGCGAACATTTCGCCTGCACTGCCATCGTGTCGCTGCTGCACGCCGCCACACACATCATCAGCGCCAGCATCACCGCGACTATCCCCCAGGCGGTCTTTGTCCTTCTCAACATAGGAGCGCGAGGGGACGGAAGCGAATGGAAAAATCGGTTATTGTAGGGACGCGATAAATCGCGTCCGTTGACAAAGGCAGCGGACGAGACAAGTCTCGTCCCTACAAAGTTGCTTTGCTTTTCTCCCCCTCCCTGAAGTCGGGGAGGAGGGTGGGGGGTGGGGTGGTCTTTAATCCTCCACATCGCTCACCTTGATCGCCTTCAGGCTCTCCAAAAATGCCTTCGTCGCCGCCGCCTCGAACTGCGGATCACGCGTCTCGATACAGAGGAAGAAGCGCCCGCGCGTCATCTCTTTGAAATCCGGCACGTTGAACACGGGATGGTAGGGCATCGGCAGACCGTTGAGCACCAGCATTGCGATCAACCCGGCGAATGCGCCGAACAGCACCGCGACTTCAAACGTAATCGGCAAAAAAGCCGGAACGCTGTCAAGTGGACGCCCACCCACGTCAACCGGGTAGTTGATCACGGCGGCGAAATACTGCATTCCGAAACCGCCAATCGCGCCGACCAGCGCGCCGCCGAGCACGAAATAGCTGATCTTCGAGGATTGCAAACTCAGCGCCTCGTCCATACCGTCGATGGCGAACGGGCTGTACGCATCCATGCGCCGATAACCGGCTGCACGCGCAGCGCGTGCAGCGTGCAGCAGATCATCCGCGTCCGCGAACTCTGCCATCAGGCCATAGAGCGCCATCAGCCCCCTTCCTCCTTCGCCGCAATCTCCTCCTGCACCTCGGAGATCGAGATCACGGGCAGGAAGCGAATGAACAGGAAGATCAGCGCGGCGAACAGGCCAATCGAGCCGAACAGGGTGATGAAATCCCAGACGGTGGGCGTGTAGATGCCCCACGATGACGGCAGGAAGTCGGCGCTCAGGCTGACCACGACGATCACGAAGCGTTCTGTCCACATCCCGACGTTGACCAGCAGCGCGATGATGAACAGCAGCAGCGGACGCTGGCGCACGCGCTTGAAGATCAGCGCCAGCGGGATGATGACGTTGCAGGCGATCATCAGCCAGTAGAGCGGCGCGTAGGGGCCGAGCGCCCGGTTCTGTGTCATGAATTCTTCAAAGGTATTGCCGCTGTACCAGGCCGAGAAAATCTCGGTGGCATAGCTGTAGGCGATCAGCAGGCTCATGCCCAGCAGAAACTTGGCGATATTGTCGAGGTGGCGGTCGGTAATCAGGTCTTCGAGGTGGTAGAACTTGCGCAGCGGGATGGCAATCGTCAGCACCATCGCCAGCCCGGAGAGCAGCGCGCCGATCACGAAATAGGGCGGCATGATCGTGCCGTGCCAGCCGGGGATGATCCCGTAGGCGAAATCGAGCGCGACGATGCTGTGAACCGAGATCACCAGCGGAGTCGCCAGCGCCGCCAGCCAGAAATACGTCTGATGATAGCGCTGCCAGTGGCGCGCCGATCCACGCCAGCCGAGCGCCAGAAAGCCGTAGACGATCTGCACGAAGCGATTTTTGGCGCGGTCGCGCATGGCGGCGAGATCAGGCACGAGGCCGACGAACCAGAAGATCAGCGAGACGAGCGCGTAAGTCAGCACCGCGAACAAATCCCAGACCAGCGGGCTGCGGAACTGCGGCCACATCAACTCGGTGTTGGGGTAAGGCATCAGCCAGTAGAAATACTGCGGGCGACCGAGGTGCAGCACCGGGAACAAGGCCGCCATCGCTACCGCGAACAGCGTCATCGCCTCGGCGAAGCGGTTGATTGAGGTGCGCCAGTGCTGGCGAAACAGCAGCAGAATCGCCGAGATCAGCGTTCCGGCGTGGCCGATGCCGACCCACCAGACGAAGTTGGTGATGGCAAAGCCCCAGCCGACTGGTATCTGGATGCCCCAGATGCCCACGCCTGCCGCGAACAGGTAGGTGACGGCGATCATCAGGCCCATCGTGAAGATGAAGGCGATGCCAAAGCCGATCAGCCAACCGCGCGGCGTCGAGCGGCGCAGCACAATCTGGCTGATGCGGTCGCTGACGCGATCATAGGGCTGAACCGGTGGATTGGCGGCCATCAGGCTTGCTCCGTCAGCGCCGGATTCGGATTGGTCAACCGGGCGAGATAGGTCGTGCGCGGGCGTGTGTTCAGTTCGCCGAGCAGCGCGTAATCGGTCGATTGCGCTTTGCGCTGTGCCACCTGCGCCGCCTGATCCGCGATGTTGCCAAACACAATCGCGTTGGCGGGACAGGCGGCCTGACACGCTGTCCTGATCTCGCCGTCAGCGATTTGGCGGCCTTCACGGTCGGCGGCGCTGTGTGCCCGGTCGATGCGCTGGATACAGTAGGTGCATTTCTCCATCACGCCGCGATCCCGCACCGTCACGTCCGGGTTATTGAGGATTTTCAGGTCGGGATCGGCGTACTGAAAGAAGTTGAAGCGCCGCACCTTGTAGGGGCAGTTGTTCGAGCAGTAGCGCGTACCAACGCAGCGGTTGTAGACCATCTCGTTGATGCCTTCGTCGTCGTGAACCGTTGCGCCAACCGGACAGACCGGTTCACAGGGCGCTTTCTCGCAGTGCATACACGGCACCGGCTGGTGATAGAAGGCCGGATCATCCAGATCGCCGCCGAAATAGCCATCGACGCGCAGCCAGTGCATTTCGCGCCCGGCCTGTACCTGTTCCTTGCCGACCGTCGGGATGTTGTTCTCGCTCTGGCAGGCGATGATACAGGCGTTGCAGCCAATACAGGCGTTCAGGTCGATGCTCATGCCCCATTGATATTCGCCGGGAGCAACCGGCGAAGCCGGATACAGCGACGGATTCGCCTCATTGCTGTAGCCAAGCTGCGGATCGCTCAGGTAGTCGGTCAGCGTACCCGTGTGGATCAGGTCGCGCCCTTCCAGCGTGAAGTGATTCTGCGTCGTCGCCAGCGGATAGGTATCACCCGTTTTCGTGACTTGCAGATTGCCCACGAACCCGTTCGGCAACTTGATCAGTGGATAAGCGCTGAAACCCGTGCCCGTTCCGATTTTTCCGGTCACGGTGCGCCCGTAGCCGAGCGTCACTGTGACGCAGTTGTCGGCCTGTCCCGGCAAAATCATTACGGGCGCTTGGACACTGTTATCCGCCGTTTTCAGCGTGACCAGATCACCCGTGTTCAAGCCATACATTTGCGCCATCGCCGGGCTGACGAGCGCGGCGTTGTCCCACGTCAGCTTGGTGAATGGCTTTGGCAGTTCTTGCAGCCAGCCATTGTTGTTGAATTCGCCATCCCAGATCGATGGGTCAGGCCGCACGCTCAATTCAAGGCCGCTGACTGCTGTAGGCGCGGCAGGTAAATCGAACTGGGTCAGTGTGAGTGAAAGCGGCACGGACGCGGTATTTTCGACCACGCCATCGTGCAGCGACTTGCGCCAGAAAGATTCAAAATCGCTTGGATGGCGCGAATTTTGCCAGTACGTTTGCACAATTTCATGGGCGTCAAGCGTCTTGCCCGTCAGCAGACCACTGATCAGTTCGAGCGGCGAGCGCGTGTCATACAGCGGCAGAATCAGCGGTTGCAGGATCGTCGCCGTGCCGTCGAAAGCGCGCGCGTCGCCCCACATTTCGAGATCGTGCGTCATCGGCACATGCCAGCCGCTCGCCTGCGAGGTTTCGTCTTCGTAGAGACTTAAATGCGCGGAGAACGGCACGTTCGCCAGCACTTCGGCGAAATGAACGTCTGCTGGCGCGTCATAGACGGGATTGCCGCCCAGCATCAGCAGTGATGAAACTTTGCCGACGTTCATATCGTCGGTAAGCTGGCGCAGCGACTCGGCCTGCGCCTGTCCGGTCAGCGGCGCGATATAGGTGATGGTTTTTCCCGTGTTGCCGAGCGTCGCGTTGATCCAGTAGACGAGCGCGTGAACGATGGGCGGCTGACCACTCCCTGCGGTGACGAGGCTGGTTCCCGCGTGCGCTCTGAGATCGGCAACCAGCGCGGCGAGCCAGCGCGACCAGCTATCAGGAATATCACTGGGCGCGGCATTCGCCAAGCCGAGATTTTGAGCGAGGGCGCGAGCGAAGCGCTCCACGTCGCTGGGCTGAAGCGGCAGACGATGATCGGCCATCGATCCGGTGATCGAAGGAGAACTTTCGACCACGTACAGGCGGTTCATGGCCGGATTGTCGCCTTGCACGCGGCGGCGGTCACTGAAAGCGCGCGTATAGGCGAGGTGTCCGGGATCGACAAAGAGGAAATCGTCATCGAGCGCGAGAATTACGTCAGCTTTGTCGAGATGATAGACAGGCAGCGCCGCCTGCCCGGTCGCCAGCTTGATCCCCGCGTGCACGTTGTCGAGGTTGATCGGATCGTATTGATACCACTGCGTTTGGGGATATTTCTGGATGAGCGCCTGAATTGCCGCCGTGAGCGTCGGTGACGTGACGCTCGGCGTCAGAAGATGCAGTCCATTCGCCAGCACAGATTGCGAAGCGTTGTCGAACTGATCCCACGTCGCGGGCTGACCGTTGTGCAGCAGCCTTTTCGAGCGTTCAGGATCGTAGAGCGACAGGATCGAGGCTTCCGCGAACACATCTGCCGCGCCGAGGCTGGCCGGATGGTTCGGGTTGCCCTCGAC
>DASZXN010000348.1:0-13947 GCA_035545875.1 Phototrophicaceae bacterium | reverse complement strand
CACGCTACGCCCATGCGCATCAATGTAAGGTTTTTGATCTTGCCCTCATCCCCTGCCCCTTCTCCATAAGCGAAGCGGCGGGAGAAGGGGAAATCCAGTGTCCGGGTTTTAAATTCCCTCTGCATGAGGGCGAGGGATTGAGGGTGAGGGCTGAACTTGATGCCTAGGGGCGTAGCACGCTACGCCCCTACAAGAAGCCTTCTGTTTGGTCAGGCGTGTGTCGGCACAGGCTGACCTGTGCGCAGACTGGTGACGATCTCGCGCAGGCTGCGGGCACGCCGGGCGACTTCGTTGAGCGCCATCGAGCCGTTCCCAGTCAGCCAACCCGCCATGCCACAGGCGACCGCGCCGGCCTTGAGGAAGTCGGCGATGTTCTGGTCGGTCATCGCGCCGTTGCAGATAAACCGGATGTGATCGAGCGGGCCGCGCACGGCCTTGAAGTATTCCAGCCCCAGCACGCCAATCGGGAAGATTTTCTCCAGCTTGACGCCCATCGCCCAGGCATCGACGGCCTCGGTCGGCGTGATCACGCCCGGCACGACCAGCACGTCGCGCGCCTGCGCCAGCGTGATCACTTCGCGGTTGAACGACGGCGCGATGATGAAATCCGCGCCCGCATCAAGGACGCGCTGCGCCATTTCCGCGTCGAGGACGGTTCCCATTCCCGCGCACACCTTGTCGCCGTAGGTTTTTTTCGCGGCCTGCATCGCTTCGAGGGCTTGCGTCGAGTTCATCGTGAATTCGAGTACGTCGATCTGCCCCGCGTCGAGCAGGACATTGACGTGATCGAGGGCAACATCCGGCGGAAACTTTCCGCGCATCCCGGCCATCAGCACGCCGCTCTCGATGCGGCTGTAGGCTGCGTCGCTGTTCATATTCGCTTTTCTCCCGTATTCGTCTGGCGAACAATGATAACAAAAGTGCGGAGAAAATTCAGATCGCGGCTTCCCAGTCCTGACCCGCGCTCAACACGTGATCAAGGATTTCGCTGAAATGGCGGCGCGGGATCGGCTTGGGGACGAAGGCGGCAAATCCGGCGCGCTGGAGCTTCTGGCGCAGCGTAAAATCCTGAAGCGAACTGAGCGCGATCACCGGGATGCCGCGCAGCAGCGGATCGGATTGGATGCGTTGGTTGATCCCGAAGGCCTCGCCGTTGCTGAGGTCGATGTCGAGGAGGATGAAGTCGGGCGGCGGAGTCATCGAGCGCAGTTGTTCAGAGACATTTGCGCCGGTCGTGTTACGTTTGAAACTGATGCCTAAATCGCGCAGCAGCGAGGACAGCGCGACCAGGCAGTGTGCATCATCATCGACGACCAGTGCCGATTTATTCTCAAGCACCGTTTCGAACTCCAATGGAAAGCGGAAGAGACGCTCCCTTATCAAAAAGGTTACGATCTAACAATAAGTATAATAGCTATTCTACAGGTTGGCAGGTCAAGGTCACGTGAAATACGTATAAATTCGAATCTGCGACTACTTTTCTTACATTATAGATAAAGTTGGCCTAAAATGGAAGTGCCAGCACGGGAAGATGTGGAAGTCGAGATTGGGATTTATGCTGCGATTTGGGATATAAATGGGTCGCAACCGTACATAATTCCCACTGACGATTCTGTTCATGCTGTGAAATCGAGGTTCGGGTGAAAATTATCATTGCAGCAGGCGCGTTAAAACACAGCCTGAGCGCGGCGGCAGCGGCGCAGGCGATTGCGCGCGGCCTGCGACGTTCTGGCCTGAACGCCGATCTGGTGCTGCTGCCGATTGCCGACGGCGGCAACGGCACGCTCGCTGCGTTTCTGATGAGCGGTGGTCAGCGTAAAGTCGTGCCGACCACCGATCCGCTCGGTCGTTCACGTGAAGCGCCGTTCGCGCGCACAGGCACGAGCGCCGTGATCGAGATGGCGCTGGCGTCTGGCCTTGAACTGCTGCGTGCCGACGAGTTGGATCCGCTGCGGGCCAGCACGTTTGGCACGGGACAGTTACTGCAAGCCGCGCTCGACAGCGGCGCGAAACGGATCATCGTTGGGGTGGGGGGCAGCGCGACCGTCGATGGCGGCGCGGGCTGCCTGCAAGCGCTCGGCGTTCGGTTACTGGACGAAAATGGGAAAGACGTGCCACCCGGCGGCGGCAGCCTGAACCGGGTCACGCAGATTGACGTGAGCAGGCTTGATCCGCGCTGGCGCGAAACCGAGGTGATCATCGCCTCGGACGTGGATAATCCAACGCTGGGTGAGCAGGGTGCAGCGGCGGTCTTTGGCCCGCAGAAAGGCGCAACGCCGGATCAGGTCAGGGTGTTGGAAGCCAATCTGCGCCACTTCTTCACACTGACCGCCGATCAGGTCGGCGTGGATGTGCGGGTAACGCGCGGCGGCGGGGCGGCAGGCGCGTTGAGCGCCGGGTTGATGGCCTATCTCGGTGGGCGAATCGAATCGGGTATAGACTTGATCCTCGATCTGCATGACTTTGACCGTAAGCTTAAAGAAGCTGATCTCGTATTGACGAGCGAAGGCCGGCTCGACGCGCAGACGATTCACGGGAAGGGGCCGCTCGGTGTGGCGCGGCGGGCAGGGAAACGCGGCGTGCCCACGATTGCGCTGGTGGGCGGTTTGGACGTGGACGATGCTTTATTACATGGAGCAGGTTTGTGGGCAGCCCTGCCGATTGTCGATCAACCGATGCCGCTAGATCGGGCGCTCGCGCAGGCAGAAGCGCTGATCGAGCGGGCGGCGCTGCGCGTCGGCTATTTGCTGCAACTGGAAACCGGGGGACATCATGGACAGCCGTATTGAAGACCTGATCAATTCGCTGCGCAGCGGCAACTGGGATGCCGGGCGCAAAGCCTCGCTCACGCTGGCCGAGATCGGCGCTGAAGCCGTTGCCCCATTGATTGGTGTGCTGCGCGAATATCATTCGTGGGATGAATACGTCGATGACGACAACCCCCTGCATTTCGCCGAAGAAGCTTTGATCAAGATCGGCGCGCCTGCCGTCGAGGAATTGATCGCCGCGCTCAAAGAGGATAGTTGGGGCGTGCGCGTCGGCGCGGTAGCGGTGCTGGGCGAAATCGGCGATGTGCGCGCGGTTCAGCCGCTAATCGGGACGCTGCGTTACGACGGCATGGCGAAGGGCGAAACGGGCGAAGCGCTGGTCAGGTTTGGCGATGTTGCGCTGCGCCCACTGCTCTACGCGCTCAAGAACAATGACGATCCGGCGATCCGCAGCGGCGCGGCGGCGGTGCTAACCGAGTTCAGTGATCCGCTGATTGTGCCTGCCTTGATCGAAGCTGTCGAAACAGATAAGGAGGCGGTGGTTCGTCAGAGCGCGGTCTACGTCCTCAGCAGGAAACCCGATACGCGGTCAATCGAGCCGCTGGTTATCGCGCTGGAAGACCCCGATCCGGCGGTGCGCGAGGAAACGGCGCGCGCGCTTGGTGAAATCGGCGCGGTGATCACCAGTTCGCTGCTGGTCGAAGCGCTGACCGAGGCGCTGACCGATCCTGACTGGGGTACGCGCCAGAGCGCCGCCGAAATGCTGATTCGCCTGAAAACCGATTCCAAAGATGAAGCCGAGCGGCGTCTGCTGGCAGATTTGCAGAACGAGGACGTGGAAATTCGGCTCGGCTCGGCCTGGTCGCTGATGCACGTCGGCGACGAGCGCGCCTTAGAACCGTTGGTACAGCTTCTCTATCACGATAATACCCACATGGTCACGCTGGCGGCGGTCGCTTTAGGCAAGCTCGGCGACCAGCGGGCGGTGATCCCGCTCACCGCCACGCTGAATCACGCGGATCAAGAAGTGCGTGACGCAGCGAAAGCAGCGCTGCGTCAGCTTGAAGCTTAGTGCCTGTTATGCACTTTAGCCCTCATCCCCTGTCCCTTCTCCATAAGCGAAGCGGCGGGAGAAGGGAAGAAAGCAGGCCGGGTTTTTAAAGTCCCTCGCCCTGAGGGAGAGGGATTGAGGGTGAGGGCGATTGTTCAGCGCGAAAAGTCGATAACAGGCTCTAGTGCCGTTCCTCGACGCGCTTGCGCAGGTCGGCGAAGTCGTGTTCGAGGCGCTGAATCGCGTCGGCGCTGTGCTTGCGGCCTTCCTCGAAGCTGTGATCGAGCGCGTCGCCGAGTTCGGCGCGTGTCCGGTCACCGCTGCGCGGCGCGAACATCAGCGCGAGCACGCCGCCAATCGCTACCCCTACGATGAAGAAAGCGAACACCGCCATCGTGCGCTCACGCATAGCCTGAGCTTCGGCGTCGCGGCTGTAGTAGATTCGGTCATTCATCGTCTCTGTCTCCGCTGTTCAAAGTTATAACAATAACTATTGTAATTAAATCAGAATTTTGATGCCGCGTCAATGGCTATATTATGAAATTTGTTTCGAATCGGCGAGGCAACAAAGGCTGAACGCGAAATGAGTAACTGCAAGCCTTTCTATCACTGCCTCCGTCTGCCGCGCCAGCAGGGAGGAAGGAGAGGCGGCATAGGTGTTTTGTCCCTTACCCCATGAGGTTGGGACATCTGCTTGCGCGGAAGGGCGGCAGGGACGAGGGGCGTTATTTGGCGACGATGAGCATACGCGGCACGCCATCTTCGAAGGGGATGCGGTCGAAATCGCCGAACACGTCCGCGACTTCAAAGCCGCACAGTTCGAGCAGCAGGCGCATTTCCTCGAAGAAAAAGTAGCGGATCAGCACCGGGACGACGGTGCGCTTGAGTTCGCCTTCGTCGCCGATTTCGTCGTAAATCCAGGTCACTTCCATCAACTGCTCGGCGCGATCCAACCGGCTGACCGACTGCTGCATGATCAGATGCCCGCTTTCCAGTTCCAGAAATGAGCGCTCCAGCGTGAGCGCCTCGTTATCCTGCGCGGCGAACGCTTCGCCCGCGTTGGGCAGATCGATCACCAGCGCGCCGCCCTGAGACACCCACTTGCGCAGCCGCTTGAGCAGCGTGCGCTGGGCATCATTCTGATAGAAGTGCATGAGTGTGTTGTAGGGGATGATCGCCAGCTTGAACTGCTGATCGAGCTTGATCTTGAGTGCGTCGCCTGCGTGAAACGTCACCTGATCGCGCAAATCGGGCAGGGAGTCGAGCTTGCGCTGCGCGCGTTCGAGCATGGCTGGCTCGATCTCGATGCCGTGAACCTCGTAGCCTTCCTGCGCGAGATTGAGCGCGACCCGACCGGTTCCGCTGCCGATGATCAGGATCGGCGCGCCGTATTCCTCCGCCATCTCGCTGTAGAAAAGCTGATCTTCGGTTTTGTCGGCGTGTTCAGAATCGTAGTAACGGGCAATGGTCGCGTAAAAGTTGGTCATCGTGGGTTAATCGTAGGTTTCTATCCGTTAATCTTCGCCTGAGAATTCGTCTTTACTCAGTCCTCAGTCCGCAAACCTCAATCCTGCTAAGTGTAGCCGCTTCGCTTGTCCAACGGTAGGGTGTTTGCAGATCAAACCCCGTTTTGCTACAATGCCGCGCGTTTCGCAAACGTTAAGGGAACAGTTTATGCGGAAATTGTTTGTGCTGCTGCTCGCACTTTTGGCGTTCACCAGCGCAGTCTATGGGCAAAGCACCAGCCTCGACGCGACGGTCACGGCGGCGGCCAGCCTGCGCAGCGGCCCCGGAACTCAGTGGCGGCGCATCGCCACCCTCGCCGCTGGAATCAGCATCCGGCTCGACGGCAAAGCGCCCGGCGGCGGTTGGGTACGCGGCGTCACGCAGGACAACCAGCAGGGCTGGATCGTCGATACAGCGGTTAGCCTGAGCGCCGATCAAATCGCCACGCTGCCCGATAAAAACCAGACCGATCCCTTCACGGTTGGCGCGCCCGCAGGCGCAGCCCCAACCGCCGCGCCCGCTGACAATCCGTCCGCTGCGCCTCCCGACAATTCCGCGCCCGTGACCAATCTCGCGCCGCTGACCGGATTCCAATACGGCGGGCAGGTCAACGGCTTCGGTCAGAACACGATCAACCAGATGCAGCACGCCGGGATGACGTGGGTCAAGCGGCAGGTGCAGGCGCTTCAGGACTACGCCGCCCCGATCAACGAGGCGCACGGCAATGGTTTCCACATCCTCTTGAGCATGATCGGCGACGTACCCTCACTGAGCAACGACAGCTACTTCGACCAGTTCGCGCAGTCGGCGGCGCACGCGGCGGCGGAAGGCGCGGACGCGATTGAAGTCTGGAACGAGCCGAATATCGACGCCGAATGGCCGAGCGGCCAGATCAGCGCCGCGCGCTACACACAATTACTGGCGAAAACCTATCAAGCGATCAAGGCGGCGAACCCGGCGACGCTGGTAATCAGCGCCGCGCCCGCGCCGACTGGCTATTTTGGTGGATGCAGCGCGGCGGGCTGCGACGACGATCAGTTTATCGCCGGGATGTACGCCGCCGGAGCCGCCAATGACATGGACTGCCTCGGCACGCACTACAACGAAGGCGTGCTGCCGCCGACGGCCACCAGCGGCGACCCGCGCGGCAGCAGCAGCTACTACACGCGCTACTATTCGGGCATGGTCAACACCTACTACAACGCCTTTCACGGGAAGAAGCCGTTGTGCTTTACCGAGTTCGGCTATCTGACGCCGGAAGGCTATCCGCCGCTGCCGGGATCGTTCGGTTGGGCGCAGAACGTCACGGTGGCGGATCAAGCGTCGTGGCTGGCGCAGGCCATCTCGATGGCGTCACGCAGCGGCAAGGTGCGCCTGTTCATCATCTGGAACATCGATTTCACCGAATATGGCAGCGATCCGCAGGCGGGTTACGCGATCATTCGTCCCGGCGGCGGCTGCCCCGCGTGCGATGCGCTCGCCCACTAAATTCCCCATCCCCACAGTTAGCGTAAGCAGGCATGTGATAACCTCTGGTTATCACATGCCTTTCTACAGGTAGATGGAATGAGCCAAGATACGCAACCGTTCGATCCCTTGAGCGCAGAGCCGAGTAATCCTCATCTGCCGCAGCCGGACATCTATGCCGACGACGGCCAGCTCCGACGCGGCTGCGGCTGCTGGATCACCGCGCTGGCGACGCTGGTCGTATTCGTCGTGCTGGTCGTGTTCGGGCTGTTCCTGCCACCGATCAACCTGTATCAACGCCTGACCAGCCCGCATTACACCACGCTCAACAGCGGCAGTAATGCCGTCGCCGACAACGGCATGACGGTGACAGCCTACAATCTGAAAGGGCCGGAAACGCTCGGCGTGACGCTGACTTCCGTGCCAATGGATCGCTTCCTCGCCTCGGATACGTCACAGGGCGCGTGGGTCGCGGACGCGAAAGCCGCCCTGCCGCCCGCGCTGGCGCTTCAGAGTCCCGTCTATACCGTGACGACCGCCAGCGGCAGCAGCCCGTCGCCCGTTGCCCTGAGCATCGATCTGCCTGCCAATGCTGACAGCGACGTATTCGACGTGTACGGCTGGAGCGCGCAGACCGACAAATGGTCGTTCGTCCCGGCGCATCCGGCCAATGGCAAGATGGTCGCGGACGTGACGCAAATCCCGGATCGCGTGGCGCTGTTTCAAGCCTCGCCCACTGATCAGCCGCGCGTACTCGTCTCGTATGACGTGACGCAGGTGCTCAACGGCGACGTGGCAAAGCTGGCGACCTTCATCGCTCCGGCGGGCTTGCAGCCGACAGCCGACGGCAAGCTGGCGGGCAATCTGGCGGCGGGCTTTGACAGTAACGCGGGCTATCTGCTCACGCCAGCGATCCGCAATTACGCCGATCCGCGCGCGACCGATCCTGATACCGTGACGACGATCCTCTCCAACAGCGATCTGCGCCACGAACACGCCGCGCAGATCGCCGCCTTCGCCAGTTCATATGACGGTGTGCTGATCGACTACCGCGATCTGCCCGCCGCGCAGCGCGACAATTTCAGCGCCTTCATCGCTGACCTCGGCAAGCAGTTGAATCAGGCGGGGCTGCTGCTGATCGTCGCTGTGCCGATGGCGCAGAATACGAATGGTCAATGGGATACGGGCGCGTATGACTGGCAGGCGCTCGGCGCGGCGGCCAGCTACCTGCAAATCGAACTCACGCCCGACCCGAACATCTTCATCCCCGGCGCGAACGACTCGCTCGAAGCGCTGACGCGCTGGGCGGTCGGCGAAGTCAGCCGCGCGAAGCTGCTGCTTGGCCTGTCGGCGCTCTCGGAGCAGCAGGTCGGCAGTGATTTCACGTCGATTGGCTACGATCAGGCGCTCTCGGCGCTCGGCAACGTGACGATCAAGGCCGATACGACCGCCGCTGGGACAGTCAACCCCGGCAGCGTCGTACAAGCCTCGCTCGACGGCTATAAAGCGGTCATGGGCGCGGAGCCGACCACCAACCAGCCCTATCTCGACTACGTGAACGCGAATAACAGCCCGGTCGCGCGCATGTGGCTGACGACCCCGACGGCGCTGCGCTTCCGCATGGATCGCACCGTGCCGTTCGCGCTCGCGGGCGTAGCCTTCGACGATCTGATGAGCAGTGGCGTCGCCAGCGGCGTGCTGCCCGCGATCCTCGCCTATAAGACTCAGGTGCCGTCGCAGCCGAGCGCGCCGCAGTTGGCGCTGCAATGGACGATTCAGGGCGTGAACGGCGTGATCAACACCGTGAATACCCAGCTTGGCGACCCGCTGATCGCCACGATTCAAGCGCCGGACGGCAACTACGCCATCAACGTGGCCGTCGTCGGCAACGACAATACCTCGTCGCAGCGCGGCGGCGCGGCAGTCGCCGTCTTCGCGCCGACCAACACGCCGACGCCGATCCCCACTTCGACGCCCACGCCGACACCGCGCCCAACCAGCGTTCCCGTGCATGTCGTTCCTTCGGGCGGCGGATCATCGGGTGGTGGCGGTGGCGGCGTGCCTGTCGCGCCAGCCGCAGGCGCGATTGCGGGCGGCTTTGGCTATGGCGGCTACGTCAACAACCCGATCACGACGGGCGCGGGCGGCGCGATGCAGCACGCGGGCATGACGTGGATGAAGAATCAACTGCGCTACAGTCCCGGCAGCGATCCCGGAGCGGCGGCAGGCGTGATCAACGCGGCGCACGGCAAGGGTTTCCACATCCTGCTCACGCTCGATGGTTACCCGAACGATATGGCGGGCGGCGGCGAAGGCTACATTCAGGGCTTTGCGAATTGGGCGGGCGGCGTCGCCGCGCTTGGCCCGGACGCAATTGAAATCTGGAACGAGCCGAACCTCGACCGTGAATGGCCGACCGGACAGATCAGCGGGGCGGCTTACGCGCACCTGCTGGCCGAATCGTATCAGGCGATCAAGAGTCGCAATGGCGGCGTGATGGTCGTCAGCGCCGCGCCGGGGCCAACCGGCGCGGAAGCGGCCTTCCCCGGTCAGGTCGTCAACGACGATCACTTCCTGAAGGATTTCGTCGCGGCGGGCGGCCTGAATTCGACGGACTGCGTGGGCATCCACTACAATGAAGGCATTGTCTCGCCGACGCAGGTCAGCGGCGACCCGCGCGACAATTACTACACGCGCTATTTGCAAACGATGATCAGCCTGTACTGGAATATCATCGGCGGGCAGCGACCACTGTGCTTCACCGAGTTGGGCTACCTGACGCCGGAGGGATACGGATCGCTGCCCGCCTCGTTCGGCTGGGCGGCGAACGTTACCGTCGCGGATCAGGCGGCATGGCTGGCGCAGGCGATTGCGATTGCCTCACAGAGCGGCAAGGTGCGGCTGGTGCTGGTCTGGAACATCGACATGACGCAGTACGGCACCGATCCGATGGGCGGCTACGCGATGATCCGTCCCGGCGGCGGCTGTCCCGCCTGTGATGCGCTGGCAGCAGCGCGCTAACGGGGAAATATCGTAGAGGTCATTCGAAATGCCCTCACCCTAAATCCCTCGCCCTGAGGGCGAGGGACTTCAACCCCAAAGCTCAGTTTTTCCCTTCTCCCTCAGGGAGAAGGGGCAGGGGATGAGGGCTGAAGACAAACTTTCCGAATGGTCTCATAGGGGCGCAGCGTACTGCGCCCCCACAGGAACGACGTTGCAGCAGAAAAGAGGGTTTTCATGGCAAACACACCGAAAGCACGATTTCGCCGCCAGGTTCGCAGCTTCGCCCTGCTCTGGACGGGGATCACCTTCATTCTGGGCGCGATCACCTTCATTGCCATCTACGCGGCTTATGGCTCGCTGACTGGGACGACCCCGACCGACAACCTGCGCAATATTGCCATCCCAACGGGCACGACTGCCGCTGCTGCCGTGCCCGCGACCAGCGCTCCCCAGCCAACGCAAGCGCCAGCAATCGCGGCAGTGGCTTCCGCGACTCCGCAAACGGCGGCGCAGCCCACCACACAGCAGAAAACCGCCACGCCCGCGCCGACACCAACCCTGCTCCCGGTCGATAACAAGCGCTTCCAGTTGGGCGTGCAGGTACAGGTCAGCTTCGACCAGATGGATCAATGGATGAACGTCGCCAAGAACCAACTGAGCGTCAACTGGGTCAAGGAGCAGGTGCGCTGGCACGACATTGAAACCGCCAAAGGAACCTATGACTGGGCGGAAACCGACACCTATATCACGGCGGCGGTCGCCAAGAACCTCAACGTGCTCGTCTCGGTCGTGACCGCGCCGGACTGGGCACGCGAGCCGGGCGTTGATCTGAGCAAGAATGGCCCGCCCGCCGATCCCAACGACTACGCCAACTTCGTCGTGGCGCTGCTGCGCCGTTACCCCGGCAAAATTCAGGCCGTCGAGGTGTGGAACGAGGAGAATCTCGACCGTGAATGGACATCGACCGGCGGTTTGAGCGCCGCCAATTACGTCACGCTGCTGCATACGACCTATCAGGCCGTCAAAGCCGTCGATCCGGGCGTAATCGTGATCAGTGGAGCGCTCTCGCCAACGGGCGTCAATGACGGCAAGGGCGCTTACGACGATTTCGTCTACATGGACGCGCTGATCGCTGCCGGACTGCTCAATTACACCGACTGCGTGGGCGCGCATCACAACGGCTACAACGTCAGCCCGGATTACACCTACGACCAGATTCCCAACGATCCGAGCGCGATCTTCCGAGGCCCGTTCGACAACCCGCATCACAGTTGGAGCTTCCGCAGCACGCTGCAAACCTATGCTGCAAAAATTGCTCAAGCGCCGAACAATCAAGGTCAAAAGCTGTGCGTGACCGAGTTTGGCTGGCCGTCCGCCGAGGGGCTGTCGGGCGTGCCGGATGGCTTCGACTTCGCCAAAGACAACACGCTCGATGAGCAGAAGGATTACACCGTCAAGGCGCTCGACTTCATGAAAAGCTCGAACTTCGTCTGGCTGGCGATGCTCTGGAATCTGAATTACGGGCCGCAGGCGGGTTGGGCTGCCGACAACGACAACGTGCCCTACTCGATCATCGGGCCGAACTTCGTGTTCCGCCCGGTCTTTGACGGCGTGCGCGACTGGAATCGCGCTTACGAAGGCACGCAGAAGTAAATTGTTAGATATGTTGAATCGACCGCGCATGATTTACGCCAGAGGCTCGAAGCCTCTGGCTAATAAACCAAGCCACCTGAAGGTGGCTGAGGAACAGCCTGCTTCAGCAGGCTTGAATTTGTAGCCCGATGCTTTCAGCGTCGGGCGGAGCCAGCCGATTCATTTGGCTGTCGCGCTATCCCCCTACGGAGACCATCTCAATTTGACCGTTCCCAAGCCGCTTCGCCGCTTCCTTCGCATCGCCATTTTGTTGATCGGCATCATTTGGCTCATCAGTGTGCCGCTCTCGTCCACCGATGCGTTCATGGGTTTCGCCGTGACCAATCCGCCGTTTACGCCGCTCTCCTACGGGATTCAGGCGTTTTTGTGGTGGGATCACGGCTTTGCCGGACGCGACGAGGACTGGATTCAGCAGATGGCCTTCGGCTACGTCAAGCAGACGTTCGCCTGGGAGGACATCGAGCCGGAGCGCGAGGTCTGGAGCATTGGCCGCGCAGACAGCTTGCTGGCGGAACTGGAAAAGCGCGGCCTGAAAGTCGTCGCGCGTCTGAGCGACGCACCGTCGTGGGTGCATCCGGCGCTCGGCGAACGCGGTCAGCCCAACGGCTTCATCGACGCGCCGCCCGACAATTTGGCCGACTTCGCGCGCTTCTGCGGCGTGCTGGCGGATCGCTACAAGGGGCGTATCACCGCTTACGAGGTCTGGAACGAGCCGAACCTGAGCCGCGAATGGGGCAACAAGCAGCCTGACGCGGCGGGCTACGTCGCGCTGCTCAAGGCGTGCAGTGACGCGATTCACGCCGCCGACCCTGCCGCGATTGTGATCTCGGCGGGGCTTGCGCCGACCGGAACCTACGACGCGACCGCCACGCCTGACGATCTGTTCCTTCAGCAGATGTACGACGCAGGCTTCCAGCATGATGTCGATGCGGTCGGGATGCACGCGCCCGGTTACTCCGCGCCGGACGTGCCGCCGCAGGACGGCGTGGGTGGACACCGCTTCTTCACTTTCCGGCACGTCGAGGATTTGCGCCGGATCATGATTGCCAACGGTGACGCCGCCCATCAGGTCGAGCTGCTCGAAGTCGGCTGGACGACCGATCAGCAGAACCCCGATTACGCCTGGTTCGCGGTCGATGAGGCGACGCAGGCGCAGGATTTCGTCGCAGCCTATCAATACGCCGCCGACAACTGGCGTCCCTGGGTTGGGCTGATGTCGGCCATTTACATCGCCGATCCCTCGTGGACGCAGGCTAACGAGGAATGGTGGTGGGCGATCACCACGCCGAAAGGGTATACTCGTCCCGCATATGCGGCATTGGCGAATATGCCGAAATACTGCGGTGACCTGATCATCCCGACGCGGCTCGCGGGCAGCCCGGAGGCGCGCGGCCTCGTTCCGGTTCATTCGTGCGACTAAAACCGTGCTGAGTACGGCGAAACTTGTTTCGCTGAGTGCTGAGTGCATCGCTGGCAAAATAGGCAAATCGTCGATTTATGTCCCGCCGGAGGTCGTAAGCGACGCGGCAACCTCCGGCTATCAAACCCAAGCCTGCGGAAGCAGGCTGATAGGAATGCCTGAAGATTTCTGCCAGCCCACTTCAGTGGGCTTGAATTCCTAGCCAGAGGCTTCGAGCCTCTGGCGGTGCTGGCAATCGGATAAATAAAACTCTAAACGATGATGCTTTCAGCACTTCGTACGAACGACTTGGGGGAATTTTGTCGAACCGTGTGAGCTATACCCTGGCCGTGCTGCTGCTGCTGCTGGCAGCCGCGCTGCGCTTCAGCACTCTGGCGACGCTGCCCCCCGGTTTCAGCAATAACGAGATCAATGATCTGCGCATCGCCGAGACGGTGCGTCAGGGGCGCGTGGAAGTCTTTTATAACCTCAATGGTCAGGGACGCGAAGGGCTGTATCAGGCGCTGCTGGCAGCGGCGACGACCACAGGCGGCGGACTGGTCGGCTACCGCGTCGTTTCCGTCTGGATTGGCCTGATCACGCTGGCGCTGGTCTACATCCTCGGCAAGCGCCTGTTCGGAACGCTGGCCGGGCTAGCGGCGCTGGCGCTGCTGGCCGTCAGCATGTTCCCAATTGTGCTGGCGCGCAGCATCGCGCCGGAAACGATGCTGCCGTTGTACGTGACGGCAGTGCTGCTGGCGCTCTCGCTCTCCCTCTCGATTTCGGAAACCCATGCCGTGCCGCGAACCGCCGCCTTCGGAGCGCTCGGCGTGCTGCTCGGCCTCGGCTTTTATCTGCACCCGGAAAGTATTCTGGTGGCGGTGTTCAGCCTTCTGTTCATCGCCATCCTGATTTTGGTGCGCCGACCCGCGCCGCGCCACATGATCAGCTTTACCTGGTTCGCGCTGGTCGTGATGGTCGTGATCGCTACGCCTTACGTGATTTCGAGCTTGCAGCGACCGGGGTTAGCCGCTGCCGGACGCCTGCTGGTCGATGATCCGAGCAATGGCTTCCTGCAATCGCTCGGCGCGGGCTTCAAC
>DASZXN010000347.1:0-3511 GCA_035545875.1 Phototrophicaceae bacterium | reverse complement strand
TTGCTTCCTGCCCTGATGTACCAGTTCGATCAATTTTCGGTGCACACGCACATCAAGGTCAATTTCTTCTATCAGGGGCTTGATCGTGCGTTTACGCCAGAGGTGAAAATCACCGTTTATCACGTGACCGAAGAAATCTTGCAGAACGTCGCTCGCCACGCTCAGGTGGATAAGGTCACCGTCGGGATGTGGATGGACGGGACGATGCTGCAAATCGAAATTGAGGATCAGGGCGTCGGCTTCGATCTGGAAAGCATGTACGGCGAACGCATCGCCAGCGGCCTGATCGAAATTCGCGAACGCATCGCTACGCTCGGCGGTGAACTCAAGATTATGTCGTCGTATGGCACTGGCGTTCGCGTCCACGCCGTTATCCCCTGCCCGGAAGTACCTGCCGAAAATTCGCTGGATAATCTGCTGATCGGCAATCCGCTCGGAATCGCGTCGATTAGTCACACCGAAATTTCGCCCAATGCCGTCGGTACTGTCCGCGTGCTGGTCGCGGAAGAGAATGTGATCGTTCGTCAGGGATTGCTGCGCCTGCTGGAGACGGATTTTCACATCATGGGCGAAGTCTCGGAGCGTGATCAGATCGTGAGCGCAATTCAGGAATTGCAGCCCGATGTCCTAATTCTGGGCGCGACCATAGCGGGCGTCAGCACGCTGGATCAAATACCGCCCGCGCTCAAGGCGCAGCCTGGCCTGCGCGTCCTGATTTTCTCCAGCAATCCCAGTGACATTTACGCCTACGAAGCGCTCAGGCATGGCGCTTCCGGTTATCTGCGGAACAACGCCAGCGCCGCCGAAATTCGCGAGGCTGTTACCATGATCGGCAGGGGCGATGAATACTGGAGCGCTTCCTTACAGGAAGAGTCGCTCCGCCGCCGCGTCGAAATCATCAATGGCAATCAGACTGAAATCGACAACCTGACCGCGCTGACGCTGCGCGAGCGCGAAATTCTGGTCATGGTCGCCGAGGGCTATACGAGCAGGCAAATTGCCGAGAAGCTGTCAATCAGCCCGCGTACCGCCGAGACCCATCGCAGCAATATCGCGCGCAAGCTGGGGCTGCGCACACAGGCCGAACTGATTCACTATGCCATCAAACACGGTCTGATTCAGCCGGAAACCTAATCGTTCGCTAAATTTCTTTCATAGTTCTAATTAATCCCTTCTAGCCAAGCGGTGATCGTAAATGTTATAATTTTCGCACGAACACCTATCACTTCTTGCAAGGATCGACTCTTGAACATTCAAACGGAACGACTCGAAGATCAAACCGCACGCGTAACGGTTGAGATCGATAGTGAGCGACTCGATAGTGCCAAGCAAAAGGCGGCGCAACAGATTTCCCGCAAAGTGAATATCCCCGGCTTTCGCAAGGGGAAAGTGCCGTATCGCATCCTGCTGAATTACGTGGGCGAGGCGGCAATTCTGGAAGATGCGGTCGAGATTCTGAGCCAGGAGGTTTATAAAGAGGTGCTGCCTCAAACTGACCTCGAACCGTATGGCCCCGGCGTTTTGACCGATGTCAAGTCGGATCAGCCAGCGCCGACATTTGTCTACGTCGTGCCGCTTCAGCCAAGCGTCGATCTGAAGGATTACCGCTCGGTGCGCGAAGATTACCAGACGCCCGAAATCACCGACGATGAAGTCAACCGGGCGATGAAGAATCTGCAAGAGCAGCAGGCGGTCGTCGAAGAGAGCCATCAGCCTGCCGCGCTGAATAACCGCATCACGGTCGATCTTCACAGCTATATCCTCGGCGAGCATCTAGAAACAGGCGCCGACGAAGAGTCCGCCGACGAAGCAGATGAAGCGCATGAGGCAGCAGCGGAAACGACCGATGAGCAGGCGCCTGATCACGAAGAAGAGCACGATCATGAGCATGACCATGATCATGAGCACACTCACGCGCACAGCGACGAGGACGAAGGCACGCCTTACATCCATGAGCACGATTTACAGCTTGTGCTCGATGAGGACGACGAGCCGACGCCTGGCTTCAACAACGAGATGGTCGGCGCGAACGTGGGCGACACCAAGATTTTCACGCTCTCCGTCCCGGATGACGCTGAGGAATACCAGGAAGCGGCGGGTAAGCAGGTCAAATATTACGTCGATGTCAAGAAGATTGAAGTGCTGACCCTGCCCGAACTCACCGATGCTTTCGCCGAGCGCGTCACGAAGGATGAGGAAAAGCCGCTCACACTGCTGGAACTGCGTATCCGTATGCGCGAAAACCTGACCACGATGTCGGAAGATAACTATCGCAACGACTACGTGCGCAAGGCGCTTGACCAGATGACCGAGCAGGCTGAGATCAAATTCCCGGAAGCGATGGTCGCCGATCAGGTGGATCGTTTCCTGCAAGACCTCGATCAGCGCTTGCGTCAGCAGGGCATCACCTTGCAGGATTACATGAAGATTTACCAGAAGACGCCGGACGACATGTACAACGATTACCGCGAAAACGCCGAGCAGACCGTGCGGCGCTCTCTCGTGATGCGTGAAATCGCGGACGTGGAGAATCTGGAAGTCACCGAGGCGCAGGTTGACGCGCAGATCGACAAGATTGTCGGTCAGTTCGATGAAGAACGGCAGCCTGCCATCCGCAAGATGTTCGAGGGACAGGCGACCATGCGTGATAGTGTTCGCAGCGATTTGCTGCGTGACGCGGTGCTGGAACGCATCACCGCCATCGCGAAAGGCGAAAATCCGACGACTAAAACAGAAGCACCATCTGAAGAAGGCACGACAGAGAACACAGAGGAGTCTGCGTAAATGTTTCCCCAGAACGTTATCCCAATGGTGATTGAGCAAAGCAGCCGGGGCGAACGCGCCTACGATATTTTCTCGCTGCTGTTGAAAGAGCGCATCATCATTCTTGGCACGCCGATCAACGATCAGATCGCCAATCTGATTGTCGCCCAACTGCTGTTCCTGCAAAGCCAGGACCCGGAGCGGCAGATTCAGATGTTCATCAACTCGCCCGGCGGCGTGGTTTATTCCGGCCTGGCGATCTACGACACGATGCAGCAGATCAGTGCGCCGGTTAGCACGACCGCTGTTGGCATCACCGCCAGCTTCGGTACGGTGCTGCTGACCGCTGGCGCTCATGGCCTGCGCTATGCCCTCCCGAACGCCACCATTCACATGCACCAGCCGCTCGGCGGGGCGCAGGGGCAGGCGTCGGACATCGTGATTCAGGCCAACGAGATCATGCGCCTGAAGGAACGCCTGAACGACATCCTCGTTCACCACACCGGGCGCGAGCGTGAGGTGATCGAGCGCGACACTGACCGCGACCTGTACCTCGGCGCGCAGCAGGGCGTGGAATATGGTCTGATCGATTCGGTGCTGGAAAGTGCCAAAGTAGGAGTGGCCGTCAAGTGACTTTTACACCCAATAATCAGCGATGCTCGTTTTGCCGCCGCAGCCACGATGAAGTCGAGCGCTTGATCGCCGGCCCCGATGGGGTTTTCATCTGTGATAACTGCGTCGAACTGTG
>DASZXN010000346.1:0-6249 GCA_035545875.1 Phototrophicaceae bacterium | reverse complement strand
GCGATGGCTTCGAGTTCGCTCTCATGTTTCTGATAGATGTCCTTGAGATGACGGAGCCAGTTGTCGATCAGGCCAAACTCACGGGTCTGCATGGCTGCTGCGACCCCACCGCAGCCGTAATGCCCGCAGACGATGATGTGGCGGACTTTCAGCACCTCGACCGCGTACTGCATCACCGACAGGCAGTTGAGATCGGTGTGGATCACCCCGTTGGCGATGTTGCGATGCACGAACACCTCGCCGGGGAGCAGCCCCGTGATCTGGTTGGCGGGCACGCGGCTGTCCGCGCAGCCAATCCAGAGATATTCCGGCGCTTGCTGCGCCGCCAGCTTCTCGAAGAACTGCGGATCGTTTTCCCGCATCCCCTCCGCCCAGGCGCGGTTCTTATCGAACAAGTCTTGAAGATCGTGCATAACATCCCCTCTGGATCGTCTCAAGCGATTGCATCCGACCATTATATGCTAGAGACTCCGACGTTTTTTGGGTACACTATGTCCATAAATGGATTCCTGCTGTTTGGAGATCACAATGGCAACCGACTCGCGGACATGGTTCTACACGACGCCTGATGCCCGTCCGTATTTTATCGAGGAGCGCGTCAACCACACGCTCTGGAAGAACCGCCTCGCCAACATCTACATGGTTTGCACGCAGGCGACCGCGCCGATCCAGATGGAAGGGCGCTGGCAGAACGAAATGCCCGTGAGCTTCGAGTGGGTTCCCGGCAAATACTTCATCCTGCGCACAGGCGAAGAAAGCAAAGAGATCATCGGGGTGATGCGGCAGGTGCTGATGCTGCGCCCATCGTTCACCTATCAGGACAGCGACGGGATGCACGTGGTCGAGTGGCATCTGGACGACTCGGAAACGCGCTGGAAAGAGCTTCAGGGCAAGCCGCAGTTTCAGGCGCTCCGCCGGCTTCAGCGCGGCGCGTGAGCGTAAGAGCCGTCCCGCCTGACCTGTCTGATCTCTAGCGGCAGTCGTATTCTGGAGCACATACGCAGATGACAAAAGCCACCGTCCGGCTGGACGAAGGCTATAAAGCGGTGATTCAAATCCGCGATCATACCCTGTTCGCGGACGAACCGATCAGCGATGGCGGCACCAACGCCGGGCCAACCTCGAAGGAATATCTGCTCGCGGCGCTGGGGGCGTGCGCGGCGATCACGATGAAGATGTATGCCCAGCGCAAACAATGGCCGCTCGAAGGCGTCGAAATCGACCTGGGAACCGAGCGCTTCAAAGTGCCGGATTATCCCGCGTATACGGGTGAGGGCGAGTTCGTCCACGAGTTCAAGCAGCGCATTCACCTCAAGGGCGCTTTGAGCGACGAGCAGAAACAGCGCTTGATCGAGATCGCCGGGAAGTGCCCGGTGCATCGCGCGCTGACCGAGCCGAATTACATGATCGAGCAGTTGGTCGATTCAATCATCGCTGAAGAGCCGTAAATGCTGTATCCGTAGAGGCGCTCAATTGAACGCCCTGCAAAATATTCGATGCAAACGTTGTAGGGGCGCATCAAGTTAAGCCCTCACTCTAAATCTCTCTCCCTCAGGGCGAGAGACTTAAAATCCTGCTGACCCGTTGTTCTCCCTTCTCCCTGAGGGAGAAGGGCTAGGGGATGAGGGCAAAAACACACCGGCTCAGTCCTTAAGTTGATGTGAATGGGGGCCTACGGCTGTGCGCCCTTTGTTTATCCTCTAAATAAACATCCGCTTTGCTATGCACCATGATTCCATTCCGCCTGTGACAGTGTTATACTTCTGCCTACGCATTTGCCAGAGAAACAGTGAAGGAGTTGCAGTTCATGGCATTCGAGAAGATCGTCGTGCCCGAACAGGGGCAGAAGATCACCGCGACGAACGGCAAGCTGAACGTTCCCGACAATCCGATCCTGCTCTTCATCGAAGGCGATGGCATCGGCAAGGACATCATGACCGCCAGCAAGCGCATCTGGGATGCAGCGGTCGAAAAGGCTTACGGCGGCAAGCGTAAGGTCGCCTGGATGGAAGTCTACGCGGGCGAGAAGGCCGCGAAGATTTACGACGGCAATTTTATGCCCGAAGAAACCTTCGACGCGCTGCGCGAGTTCCTGATCGGCATCAAGGGGCCGCTCACGACTCCGGTCGGCGGCGGTTTCCGCAGCCTGAACGTGACGCTCCGTCAGGTGCTCGATCTGTATAGCTGTGTCCGCCCGGTGCGCTGGTATCGCGGCGTGCCCAGCCCGGTCAAGCATCCTGAGGATGTGGATGTCGTCATTTTCCGCGAGAACACCGAAGACGTGTACGCGGGCATCGAGTACGAATCGGGCACGCCAGAGAACAAGAAGCTGGCGAAGTTCCTGCGCGAAGAAATGGGGGCGGACTTCTTCGAGGACGCTGGCCTCGGCATTAAGCCGATCAGCCCGTTCGGGTCGAAGCGCCTGATTCGCGCAGCCATCCATTACGCCATCGACCACCACCGTGAGAGCGTGACCCTCGTCCACAAGGGCAATATTCAGAAATTCACCGAAGGCGCTTTCACCAAGTGGGGCTATGAAGTCGCGGCGCAGGAATTCCCTGAGCAGACGATTTCGTGGGCGGAAGTCGAGAAGAATCACGGCGGCAAGACGCCCGCAGGCAAGATTCTCATTCAGGACGTGATCGCCGACATCAGCTTCCAGAAAATGCTGCTCCGTCCGAGCGAGTTCGACGTGCTGGCGACGCCCAACCTGAACGGTGACTACCTGAGCGATGCAATCGCGGCGGAAGTCGGCGGCGTGGGGATCGCCCCCGGCGCGAACATCGGCGATGAAGTCGCGCTGTTCGAGGCCACGCACGGCACCGCGCCGAAGTACACCGATCTCGACAAGGTGAATCCCGGTTCGCTGATGTTCAGCGGCGTGATGATGCTCGAACACATCGGCTGGCAGGAAGCCGCCGACCTGATCACGACGGGCTACGAAAAGACCCTCGATCAGAAGGTCGTCACCTACGACTTCGCCCGCCAGATGGACGGCGCGAAAGAAGTCAAGACCAGCGAGTTCGCCACTGCGCTGATCGGCAATATGGGCTAGAGACAGCCGTTAGCAATTCGCGGTTAGCGATTAGCAAAAGCAAAGCAGAGGCGCTCGCTTGAGTGCCTCTGCTTTTTGTTCCTGTCCTTTTGCTTTTAGCTAAATGCTAACCGCTAACGGCTAATCGCTGAATTTCTACAGCGAATACTTCTGCTTGAGTTCCTTCGCGGATGGCTTGTCGAAATTGGCGAGCGCGGCCTGTAAATCAGCTTTCGTGAAGGTATAGCCCGTTTTCGAATGCGCGTAGCGCAGAAAATCATCCACTGTCTTGGGATTCATCACGTAAAGCTGCGACCGTAGAGTCGGCTTCTCCGTAAATTTGTTCAGAAACGCGGTTGCTGTTTCAACGCTCATGCGGGCTTGCTCCTTTTGTCCACTGGCTTATAGCTCAAATGATACGTACAGCTTGATCGTTTCGGCAAGCCCCGATCCAATGGACTCGTCCTCCGCACCGCGCCTTACGGGGCGATCCCGCTCGGCATGATTGTGGAGGCTCGATTACAGCGCTTCAAATTCCGCAGAAATTTTCTCGCCATACATCCGACCCCAATCCACGCGACGTACTATTTGCCGAACATCGATGTTGAATATGCCAGATGCTCGGCCAAGTATCTGGTCAGAGTGAACCATGTTTATAACGAGGAGAAACCCGAAGATGGATACGAATCTTTCACGTCGCTCGATGCTCAAGGGTACGGCTTTGGTAGGGGGTGGCATGTTACTCAGCTTCAGTCAATTGTTCGGCCTGAGCAGCCTCAACGCGCAGGCCGCGACCCCTGCCGCGACCGTCGAGCCGGACGACGATCTCCAGACGATTATCAACCTCGCGGCGACGGCGGAACTGTTCGCCACGACACACTATCTGGCCGCCATCAACAGCGCCAAGAATCTCGGCCTTGACGATGCGCAGGTCGCCTACATGCAGGCGGGCTTTCTGGCCGAGCAGGATCACCTCGATTTGCTCAAATCGCTCGGCGCGAAGCCGGTGGCGACCCAGTTCTACGTCCCTGGCGACCTGTTCAGCAATATCGACACCTTCACCGCGACGACCGAAGTCGCCGAGACTGCTTTCACGGGCGCGTATCTGGCCGCCGTCCGTATTCTCGGCCAGTCCGCCGACACGATGCCCTATGCCGTGACCTGCGCGCAGATCGCCGCCGTCGAGCAGACCCATCTCGCGCTCATTCGTCAGATTGGCAAGAAACTGGCGAACAACACCTCGTATGCGCAGTTCTCGCTCTACAACGTTTCGAGCGCCGTGCCTGTCCTCCAGCCGTTCCTGGATGGCAAGGCGCAGGGCTTCACCGGCCCCGTGCAAGCGCCGAGCGACAGTGATGTCGCGGGCGTTAAGGCTGTCGCCAGTAAAATCGGCTACGACAACCCCGGCGTTCCCTTCCCAGCCATCAAGACGATGCCGATGTAAGGTTCAGCATCACTTTGATGAACGTCTTTGTAGGGGCGACCTGCCAGGTCGCCCCTACGGATTCCCTCAAATTGGTGTCGCTGTAATTTCAGCCGGGATGCTTGGCTTGGCGCTGGTCGGTTGGGCGGGCAGTGTGATGATCATGCTCGTGCCTGCGCCGAGCTTGCTCTCGGCGCTGATCGTGCCGTGATGTGCCTCGACAATCGACCTGGCAATTGCCAGCCCCAAGCCCGATTCGCCCTGACTCTGATAACGCGATTCCTCGACACGGTAGAAGCGCTCGAAGATGTTGGGCAGCTTGTCCTCCGGGATGCCTGATCCGGTGTCGCGCACGATCAACTGGACGGCGTTCGACTGCGCCCGTGCGATCAGCGTGACCGAGCCGCCCGCAGGCGTGTAGCGCAGCGCGTTGCTGACCAGATTCGCCAACACCTGCGCCATGCGCTCCCGATCCACCTGCACGTCGGGCAAATCGGCTTCAGCTTCGGTCTTGAGCGCGATTTGCTGCTCCTGCGCCAGCGGCTCGAACGACTGCTGTATCTGTTCGAGCAGGTCGCGCGGCTGGATCGACTGATAGACCAATTTCAATTCGCCCGCGTCGGCCAGCGACAGTGTGCGCAGGTCGTCAATCAGCCGCTTGAGCAGCAGCGTTTCGTCGTACATCACGTCGAAGCGGGTAGGCGTCGGCTTGAGCGTGCCGTCGCGCAGCCCTTCGAGGTATCCGGTAATGACCGTGAGCGGCGTGCGCAAATCGTGAGCGATGTCGGCGGTCATTTGCGTGCGCAACTGATTCGCGCGGTGGACTTCGGCGCTCATCTGGTTGAAGGCTTGCGCCAGTTCGCCCAGTTCGTCGTGGGTGCGCACCTGCACCTGCTGGCTTAGTTCACCGTGCTTCATCGCGCCGATGGCCTCCGTGAGTTCAGTGAGCGGGCGCAGGAAATGGCGAGAGAGCAGCAGGCCGATCAGCAGGGCAGCCGCGCCCGCGCCAATCGCGCCGATCAGCAGCGCTTGATTCGTCCGATCCAGATATTGCTGCTCGCGCGGATCGGGGCCGGGCGGAGGCGTTGCCGTGAGCACTGTCCCGACCTGCTGCCCATTGAGCGTAATCGCTATCCCCTGATCGGTTGTCTCTGGTGGCAGTCGGTCGCCAATGTGATACGGCCCGGCATCGACCACGACGATATTGTTAGAGTCAACCAGCGCGCAGAACTGGAAAGGCGACCCTCCCCCTCCGCCTTGATTGCCCGGATTGCCTTGATTGCCTTGATTGCCCTGATTGGAGGAGCGCTGCTGTTGATGCAGCCAATCGTCGAAGCCGTTCCAGCTTCCGGTGCTTTCGTAATAGGTGGTCGCTTCGTTGACGAACGATGCCTGCACCTGCTCCAGCCGCAGCCGATCAAACTCGGTGACGGTGGTACGATAGGCGAACAGGCCGACCAGCACCACACCGACCAGACTGGTCAGCAGCAGCGTCGCAATCCATTTGAACGCCAGCGAGCGCGTGATCATCATGTCGATTCGTCGCTTTCGCTGTTAAAGCGATAGCCGACGCCGAACACCGTCACCACGTAACGCGGATTGCTCGGATCAGGCTCGATTTTGGCGCGCAGGTTGCGGATATGCACATCGACGGTGCGCTCGACGTTCTTGGTGCGGCGGGCGCTGACGGTCGAGGGCGTGCAGAAGTGTCAGTCGGTTCCGCGTGGAAAGCGGAGCGGGACCAAGCCGCCCGAGCAGGAGCAGGGCTGGGCGATCGAGCTGCCGATCGACG
>DASZXN010000345.1:0-2282 GCA_035545875.1 Phototrophicaceae bacterium | reverse complement strand
ATCCTGCGTGGTCTGAAGCACAACGCGATACGCATCACCGAGAAACACACGCTCGCGGATCATCCCGCTGATTTGACCGTTCGCATCTGGCGTGATACCGTCGGGATGGAGCAGCAGCGCGGCGGGCAAGCCATCATCATGAAGAGACACCTCGAACGTGCCAATGGGTGACTTGATCTCGCGTCCGCTCAACTGGTCAACCGGGATGACGTTATTTAGGCCGAGGAAGCGCGCGACGAAGGTCGTTTCCGGCGTGCGATAGACCTGCTCTGGCGTGCCAATTTGCTCGATTTGCCCGGCGTTCATCAGCGCGATTCGGTCGGCGATGGCAAAGGCTTCGTGTTGATCGTGCGTGACGTAGAGCGCTGTCAAGCCGACCCGTTTAATAATCTCGCGCAGATCGATCACCAGCCGCTCGCGCAGCGCCGCATCGAGCGATCCAAGCGGCTCATCGAGCATGAGCAGGCGTGGATTGGGCGCGAGGCTGCGCGCTAAAGCGACTCGCTGGCGCTCGCCGCCGGATAGCTGGGCTACGTCGCGCGTCTCGAAACCGCTTAAGCCGACCAATTCGAGGACTTCGCGCGCGCGCGCCTGCTTTCCCTCGATGCGCTTCATGCGCAGGCCGAACTCGACGTTTTGCAGCACGTTCAGATGCGGGAACAGCGCGAAATCCTGAAACATCAGCCCGAAATCGCGGGTATGCACAGGCTGAGTGAGAATCGACTTTCCCTGAAGCAGAACGTCACCACCGTCGGCAGTTTCCAGCCCGGCGACAATCCGCAGCAGCGTCGTTTTGCCGCAGCCGCTTGGCCCCAGCAGGCAGTCGATCTCGCCGGCGCCAATCTCAAGGTCAATGCCGCGCAGCACGGGATGGCGCTCAAAGGCGCGGGTGATGTGGTTTAAGGTTAACATGATGCCGTAGGGGTAGGGCGCGCCCTGCCCCTACAAAAACCCTCTCTGTTGGTCAAAATTCGCCGATTCCCAACGTCCTTGCCCGCTCAATCAACACGAAACTGACGCCGCAGACCGCCATCAAAATTGTGCTCATGGCGAGCGCTTGCCCGTAATTGGTCGCTCCCGGCTGACCGAGCAGGCGATAGATCACAATCGGCATGGTCGGCGTGTCGGGGCGGACGACGAACACCGACGCGCCGAACTCGCCCATGCTGACGGTGAAGGCGAAGGTCGCGCCGACGATCAAGCCTCGGCTGATGAGCGGCAGGTCGATCAGGCGGAAAACTTGCAGCGGTGACGCGCCCAAAACGCGCGCTGCGCCGCGCACATTGGCTGAAATCGCGCGGACAGCGGGCAGGACGCTGCGCACGACGAAGGGCATGGCGACGAGTGTATGCGCCAGCGGGATCAAAATGGGCGAGGTGCGAATGTCGAGCGGCGGCTTGCCGAGCGCGATGATGAAGCCGAAGCCAAGCGTGACGGCGCTGGTCGCCAGCGGCAGCATAAAGACCGGATCGAGCCAGCGCGCGCCGCGCCGTGTGAGCAGATAGGCCGTGATCAGGCCAAGCGAAACCGCCATGATCGTCGTGGCGGCGGCGAACTTGAGCGAATTGCCGACGGCTTGAATCGGCGGGACGAACAGCACCGATCCGCGCGTGTTGGTGCTCAACAGGGTGTAGTAATTGAGTGTCAGCCCTTGATCATTCGTGAACGAGCGCGCGACTAACGCCAGCAGCGGCGTGAGCAGCAGCAGCGCCATCAATAGCAGATTAGCAGCGACGAAAGCGCGTTCGCCGCGTGTGGTCGGCTTGCGCGCGACGATTTGCGCTGATTGGAGATCGGTCGTGCTTTGGCGCTGCAAGCGCGTATAGACGATCATCAGCACGAACATGAAGCCAATCTGCACCAGCGAGAGCGCCGCTGCGACCTGCAAGTTGAACAGCGCCGTCGCCTGCTGGTAAATCTCGACCTCGACGGTCGAGAAGCGCGGCCCGCCGAGGATTAGCACGACGCCGAAGCTCGTGAAGGTGAAGATGAAGACCAGCAGCGCCGCCGCCAGAATCGCCGGACGCAGGATCGGCAGGCGCACTTCCCACCAGAGCCGCCAGCCGCTCGCGCCGAGCACGCGCGCCGCTTCTTCAAGGCGCGGACTCTGGTTCGCCCAAAAGCTGCTGATGATGCGCAGCGCGACCGAGTAATTGTAAAACACGTGGACAATCAGGATGATCGTCAGCGTGCGCTCTAATTGAATCGGCGGGGCGCTCAGGCGAAACAGGCTGATCAGCGCTTCGTTGACGATGCCATTCTGACCGATTAGCGCCAGAAAC
>DASZXN010000344.1:0-3833 GCA_035545875.1 Phototrophicaceae bacterium | reverse complement strand
GCAGACTTCAATCAGGCAATTAGCCTTGACCCAAGTCTCGCCCTTGCCTACAACAATCGCGGTGTTATTTACTACAAGCAGGGCAGCTATGACGATGCTCTAGCAGACTTCAATCAGGCTATCCAACTCGAGACCAATTTGGCTCTTGCTTATAATAATCGTGGCCTAGTCTATTATTCACAGCAGAAAACCGATCTCGCCTTGGCCGACTACAATCAGGCTATCCAACTTGACGCCAGTCTTACGCAGGCCTACATCAATCGTGGTGACATCTACCAAGATCAGAGGCAAGACGACTTGGCGCTGGACGATTTTAATCGAGCTATTCAGCTTGATCCTAATAGTGCGGAAGCCTACGAAGCTCGTGGGAGAATTTATCGCGATATGGACAAATATGAACAGTCCGCCGCTGATTATCAGACTTACCAGCGTATCACCGGAACGCTGGAACCATTTATGCAGCAGCAAATCGCTGCGATGCAAGCAGCCATCACCAAAACGCCGGAGGTTACAGCGACAGTATCCCCTTAAGTCCGATTGCTGTCCCATACGCCTCCTGAGTGTATACTTGTGTTAAGCGAAACTTGTTTCGGGCGAAACAAGTTTCGCATTCAGAGGGGGGCGTATGGCAGAATCGAGCAGCGAGTGGGTGAGCTTGCGGCAGGCCGCCGACATGCTTGGCGTTCACCCGGCGACGGTGCGCAACTGGGCGGACAAAGGCGATCTGCCGTCGCGCCGCACCCCCGGCGGACACCGCCGCTTTCGCAAGGCCGATTTGCTGCAATACGCGGCAACCCAGGGTGAGCTTCAGCCGCTCGAAGTGCAGGTGATCATCCAGAATGCACTCGGCGAGACGCGCTTGCAGGTCGCGGCGCTCAACAGCGAAGCCTGGTACAAGGGCATGAGCGAAGGCACGCGCGAGCAGTTGCGTCAGTACGGGCGACAGGTGCTCGAAGCGCTGCGTGACTACCTCGCCAGCGGCGGCAGCAACGAAAAGCTGGCGACGGCCATTCGTTTTGGCAAGCAGTACGCCGAGATGCTCGAAGCCGACGGTCTGACGCTGCCCCAAGCCGTGCGCGGCTTCCTCTACTTCAGCGACTTCGTGACCAACTCTGTCCTCACCTGGTCGGAGATTACGCCGCCGCGTAACGCCTCGGAGTGGGCGAACCTGCTGCGGCAGGTCAACACCTTCATCCACACCATGCTGCTCTCGATCATCGAGTTCTATCAAGAGGATTAGCGCTTGATGCCGCTATGTTGTAGGGGCACGATATATCGTGCCCCTACGCTTCACATGCACCGCTTATCATGACCCTCGATCCTGCGTGGATTGCCCTCAGCCTGGTCGAACACGTCGGCGCGAAGAAGCTGCGTGCGCTTGAAACCTATTTCGACGGCGACCTGAGCGCGGCGCTCAAGGCCGACGTTAGGACGCTTCAGCGCGTACCGGGAATCGGCCCCAAAATCGCCGCATCGATCCGTGCGGTCGATTTTGCCGCGATTACCGCAGCGATCCCCCGCTGGCGCGAGGCCGGAATCAGCATCTTCACGCTCGATGATCCGGCCTATCCTGCCATGCTGAAATCGCTCGACGATGCTCCGGCAACGCTGTTCGTCGGCGGGGCGTGGCACGATGGCAAAGCGGCGGCAGTCGTGGGCACGCGCTCACCGAGCCGCGCGGCGGCAGAGGCGGCGCGTCAGATTGGCTATGAACTGGCGCAGCGCGGCTATCAGGTAATCAGCGGGATGGCGCTCGGCATCGACGGCGCGGCGCACATCGGCGCGCTGGCACAGCCGGGCGGAAGAACCTCGGCGGTCTTGGGAAGCGGCGTGCTCAATCTATATCCGCCCGGCAACCGTCAGCTTGCGGAAGCCATTCGGACGCGAGGAGCGTTGATCAGCGAGGTACACCCGACCGCGCAGCCGAAGCCGTCGTCGCTGGTGGCGCGGAACCGGATCATCAGCGGGCTGGGTTCGGCGGTGATCGTCGTAGAGACGGAGATTGACGGCGGAGCAATGCACGCCGCCCGCCGAGCCGTCGATCAGGGGCGGCATGTCTATACGCTGGATATGCCCACGTCCGGTAATCAGGCGTTGCTGGAGGCGGGGGCGCAGATCACGCGAGCGGATTTGGACGGATTCGACGGTTAGCGGTGATAGTTCCAGAAGCCGCCTGCGCTTTTGACGGCCTGCTGGCTGGAAATTCTGATCTGCACAGCGGAAACCGATTCCTGCGGATAACATTCCTGACGCAGCGCCGCCGCGACCGCGCCGCGCAGCAGTTGGATATACCCCTTCTGCTCGGCTTCCATGAGCGCGGCATCGGTCTTGTAGAACAGGTAAATCGTCAGATACTTCGGATCGACTTCCGGCGAGCCGACGAAGCGATCCTCGACCAGCGACGGCCTGAGATGGCGGTAATCACGGCGCACCTTGCGCAGCGCCCGCTTGACCTTGCCGTTATATTCCCGGCGCTTGGAGAGAAACAGGCTCCGTTCGCGCCGACCTTCCAACCGCAGCAGGGGTGACATACAGCGACCCTTCGTCCATTCCCATTCGTATGAGAATTCTAACCAAGGCTCATTATACCATACCCCTAATTACTGGGTCTCCTGAAGCCCAATCTGCTGCCAGAAAGCATCGAGTTCGCGTGTGACCGTCGCTAGCTGTTCGAACTGGGGCAAGCCCTTCGTTGGCTCGATGCGGACGGCGTGCCAATTCGAGTGATCCTCGACAAACTGCGGCAGGCTGTCGAAGCGAACGAAAGCATCCTGGTCGTAGAGGACAAGTACGGGCAATCTTAGTTGGGTGTAAACCCGCTCGCGCACGTCCGGCGTGAACAGTTTGCCGCTGACGAAGTAGAGCGGCGCGTACTTCGCTCCCGGCTGGTGAGTCGTCTGATAGCTGTAGGTTTCCAGATCGGGTGCGACTGGGCCAGCGAAGCTCATTTGCAGGAAATAATGGATGCTCTGGCGCGTAGCGAGCAGATCGTAAAACGCCTGACTCCAGAGCGGGAACGAGAACAGCCGATAGAAGAAACCGCTCGTCCCGGCCTGATTCGCGGCCTGCGAGACGCGCTTGTCGTCGCGGCGGTTGAAGCCGCTCGGCGAGATCAGCGTCAGCGAGCGGAACAGATCAGGGCGTTCGAGCGCCGCCAGCGCCGCGAACTCGCTGCCGAGCGAGAGCGCGATCACGTCGGCGGGCTTGCCGATCCGTTCGAGCAGGTCGAGGATAGCGTCACGATAGAGTTCCGGGCTGTAGACCCGATCATTCCGCGACGAGAAGCCAAAGCCGGGCAGATCGAGCGCATAAACGTCACGCGAGCCGCAGTAAGCGCGAAAGATCGGGCGCATCTCGTAGGAACTGCCCGCCGCATTGATGCTGTGGATCAGCACGAGCGGCGTGGTCTGGATTTCACCGATGCGCTCGGCGCTGATGTCGGCGTAGTAGCTCAGGTAGCCGCCGTCTTTCGCGGGAAAGCGTCCGCGTTTGGCGTCGATGGCGTCGTCGAGCGAAAGATTATGATCGATGGCAAGACGGCTGTAGACAATCCAGCCTCCGATCAGGCTGGCGAAGGTCGAAACGGTTAGTTGCGTCAGCGCGAACAGGGGCGAACGGCGCATCATGAGAACTCCCGAATTGATTTACATTATTGCAATTAGCATAACGCAATTTGAGTTGTAAGGGGTAGTGGTTCTCGCCATAGATTTAGGAATGCGAAGTATTCAGGGAGAAAAACGTCAACGCACAGACGCAAAGGATAGAAATCAGCCGATGCGATAAAGCACGTCCCGACGAAAGCCAATCCGGGTTCAGGGCAGCGTGTTTTGCTG
>DASZXN010000343.1:0-2267 GCA_035545875.1 Phototrophicaceae bacterium | reverse complement strand
GGGACTCGGCGCAGACGCAGACGCTGGCGACAGGCGCGTGCCTCGACTGCCACAGCAACGCGACGCGCTGGCCCTGGTACGCCTACGTCGCGCCGATGTCGTTCCTGACGACTATGCACGTTCACGATGCACGCGAAGAATTGAATTTCTCGGACATCGCTTCGATGCCGGAGTTCCGTAAGTCGATGCTGGCCGATCAGATTGCGATGGAGATTCGCTCGAACCAGATGCCGCCGCTCGATTATCGGCTGCTGCATCCCGACGCGAACCTGACGGATACGCAGAAACAGCAGTTGATCGACGGCTGGCAGAAGACGCTGGCGGCGACCTTCGGGACGAGCAGCTAAAACGTTATTTTTGTAGGGGCATGGCGAGCCATGCCCCTACGTGGAAAATCTTCCCGACTTAACCCGCCTGATGTTCTGTCCAGTAATGATTCGTCTTGGCGACCACCGTGATCACGTTCTTGATTTCTCCCGCAAGCTGGTATTGGGGGCCAGCAGGCAGGAACAGAATCGTCCCTTCGCGGCGCACGGACACATTCTCGACGACAATCGCGCGCAGCAGCCAGATTGCCATCGCTTCGCTGGAGCAAACGAGTCCGACCCAGCCGGGCGCGCTGTCGGTGACGGCCTCCAATCCCGTGACGAGCTTCAGCCCGCGCGCGATCTCGGCAACGACGCTGGCATAGCCAACCGGATCGGCTTTGACTTCCTCTGGCGCGACGGGTTCGAGCAGCGTGCCGCGATGCGGCGGGCCGCCTGCCAACGCCAGATCACAGAAGCTCTGCCACATCTGATCCCACGCGACTTTTCCATCGGCATCGTACTTCAAATCGGCTGCGCCCATCGGCGCGGCGGAAACGGTCACATCGCCCTGATAACGCGACGGCAAAATCGCTGATGCACCGGGAACCGGGACACTGTGCTGGTGATGGATGTGCTCGTGATCATGCTCGACCACCCAGTAACGGCGCACGTAACTCGGATCGCGGCGGCTGGCGAGTTTATCCTCAATCCAGGCGATGACGGAGGCCAATCCGGTGCCACTTTTCAGGTCAGTGAACACGTAAGGACGGTCGCCGCGCTGCCTGTCGGTATCGCGCTGCATGACTTCAAGGCTCGCGCCGACGTGCGGGGCGAGATCGATCTTGTTGATGATCAGCAAATCCGAGCGAATAATTCCCGGCCCACCTTTGCGCGGGATTTTCTCGCCGCCCGCCACGTCGATCACGTAGAATTCGACTTCGACCAGCTCCGGGCTGAAACTGGCCGCAAGGTTGTCGCCGCCGCTCTCCAGAAAGATCAGTTCGAGGTCGTCAAAACGCCCCTTGAGCAGATCAATCGCGTCCTGATTGGCGGAGATGTCGTCGCGGATGGCGGTGTGCGGACAGCCGCCGGTTTCGACGCCGTAAATCCGCTCCGAGTCGAGTGCGCTCAGGCGGTTGAGGATCAGTTGATCCTCCTTAGTGTAGATATCGTTGGTGATCACGGCAATCTGGTGGGTACCCGACATGGCCTTGCACAGCTTTTCGACCAGTGTCGTTTTACCTGCACCAACTGGCCCGCCGATGCCGATGATCAACGGCGTGGTGACGGTACGCGCGGCGGACTCTGCATTGAATTCAAGTGGGTTCATCGTGTATCCATCTAGGAAATAAACAAGCGTCGGAACAGATGCTCGTGCTGCATCGCGCGGATGTCGAGCGCGGGCGTGAAGCTGCCGAAATCGTCGAGCGTGCGCGTCAGTGCAGCTTCGACTGCCGATTCAAGCGCCGCGCCCGACTCCGCCAGCACTTTCTGCGCCTGCGTCTGACCAATGCGCATCAACTTGAGCGAGGCGGTGGTCTGATTGGCGGCGAGCGCATAGCCGAAGGTCAGCAGGGCGGTGCGCGGATCGAGGTTGAGCGCGGCGCAGGCTAACCCGTGTACGACGGCGTGATGTCCCGCGCAGCGACCCGCTGTAATTTCACGCTGATAAAAGTCGAGCTGCTCGTCGCTGATCAGGTTGAGGACACTGGCGAGCAGCCGCCGCCCGATTTTCTCGCTGGCTTCGCGCGCCTCTTTCGCCACTTTCGAGGCCGAGCAGAGCCTATCGAGTTCGATGACCTGCGCGCGATCTGCTGTCAGCGCTTCGTGAACGACGATCAAGTCGGTGCGCGCCGCCGCATCGAGCCTGAGCGCGATCAGCCGTGCCAGATCGTCGGGCGTGGCGACGATTTCGGCCTGCGTGTAGGTCTCTAAGCCGCCGGAATGGGCGAACGATCC
>DASZXN010000342.1:0-17486 GCA_035545875.1 Phototrophicaceae bacterium | reverse complement strand
GACGTTGGCGAACCGCGACAGGCTGAACAGGCTGAGATCGTGCGCCGTTTCGCCCTTCAGCGCCAGATCGCTGAGGATGCTGCCCAAAACCGGGCTGAATTTGAAGGCATGACCTGAACAGCAAGAGGCAACAATAATTTGTGCATATTCAGGGTGGCGGTCGATGACGAAATGCTCGTCTGGCGTGAGTGTATACAGGCACACGCGCGACGATTGCAATCCGCCAGCAGCCTGCGGCATATAGCGCTTGGCAAAATCGAGCATCTGGGCGCTGACAGCCGCGTCGGGCGTGCGTTCCGCGACGTTCGGATCAATCGCGGGGCCTGTGTGCAAGCCAATTTTCACGCCTGAGCCATCGACGGAAGGCAAGCCATAGAGAATCTGCCCATATTCCGCCTGCAAATGGCCGATCCAGACCGGGAAATGCTCCGGCGTAAACTGATCCGGCACCAGCGGAGTGAAATAATTCTCCTGCGGCGCAATCGGCTGAAGCGGCAGATCAAGACCAAGCGGAAGCAGCATTGGCTTGAGCCATGCGCCGGGAGCCATGACGAGTTTGTCGGCGGTGAAGGTATCGGTCGCGGTCTTGACCTCGACGCCATCCGCCAGCGGGGTGATCGAAGTCACGGGCGAGTTGTCGCGCATGTCCGCGCCGTATTGTTTGGCAAGCCGGACGTTGGCCTGCACCGCTTTCGAGGCGCGCAGCAAGCCCGCGTCAGCCTGATAAAGTGCGACCATATCGTCTTCAAGCTGAAACTGCGGAAACAGTTCCTTGAGTTCGTCCGCGCTGAGGACTTCGTACGGGATACCGACCTGCGACATGCTGTCCATCATCTTGACGAGCAACGGCTCGCTCGGCGTGCCAAAATCGATGCCGCCCGTGCGCGTGTAGAAGGTTTCACCCGCATCCTGCTCGAAAGCATCCCACGCGGCGAAAGCATCTTTCGCCAGTTCGACATAGTAAGGATGATCGTAGGCGTAGCGAATAATCCGCGAATAGCCGTAGGAGCTTCCACGCTGATGATCGACAGCGAACTGCTCCAGCAGCAGCACACGTCGCCCGGCTTTCGCCGCCTGATATGCGGTCGCGCTGCCAATCACCCCTGCCCCAATCACGATCAGATCGTACATACCACCCACGTAATATCCTTTGAAAAGCGCCTGCTGTTCGGGTAAGCTAGTATGGAACGAAAGTACACGGTTCGGATGCCCACAGATTGTAACGCAATCTCACGTATTATTCAGGAGGCCAATCGATGGCAATTTCCTTTGTCGAACGCTCCAACGATCTGGAAGACCAGATCATCGCGTGGCGACGTGATTTTCACATGCACCCGGAGCTTGGATTTCACGAGTTTCGCACGGCCAACGTCGTCGCTCAAACGCTGCGCGAGATGGGGCTGGAAGTCACGACGGGCGTCGGCAAAACAGGCGTCGTCGCCGTAATTGGCGAAGGCAAGCCTGTGATCGGCATCCGCGCCGATATGGACGCGCTGCCGATCCTCGAAGCCAATCAGGTCGATTATGCTTCGCAGAACAGCGGCGTGATGCACGCCTGCGGTCACGACTCGCATACGGCGATGCTGCTCGGCGTGGCGCGGATGCTCTCCGAGATGCCGGATCGCCCTGCCGGAGAAATTCGCCTGTTCTTTCAGCCGTGTGAGGAAACGCATGATGAAGAAGGCGAAGGCGGCGCGCAGCGTATGATCGAGGACGGCGCGCTTGATGGTGTTGACAAGGTGATCGCGCTCCACGTCTCCAGCGATGTGACTCCCGGAAAGATCATCATCAACGATGGCTTCATGACGGCTGCGGTCGATGACTTCTACGCAACCATCATCGGCAAAGGCGCGCACGCCGCCCATCCTGATACCGGGATCGACCCGATTTTCATCGTCGCCCAGGTTATCAACGCGATTCAAGGCATTCGTGCCCGTCGCCTCGACCCGATCCACCCTGCTGTCGTGACGGTGGGTTCGATTCACGGCGGAAATGCCCCGAACGTCATTCCCAACGAGGTCAAGATCACAGGTACGATGCGCTCCTATGACGACGAAACCCGTCAGCAGTTGTGGACGGAAATCGAGAAGGCGGTCGCAGTCGCCCGTTCCTTTGGTGGCGATTATGAACTTCAGCTTCAGAAGGGCTGCCCCTCGACCTATAACGCGCCGGAAGTCGCCGCCGTGATTCGTCAGGCGGCACGTGACCTGTTCGGTGAGGACAGCCTCTACGAACGCGCGCCGGGGATGGGCGGCGAGGATTTCAGCTATATGACGCGCAAAACACCGGGCGCGATGTTCAATCTCGGCGCGAAGAAGGATACGGTTAGCCGTCCGCATCACAACCCGAAATTTGATCTGGACGAGCAGAGTTTCAAGATCGGCGCGGCGCTGCTGGCGGAAACCGCCGTGCGTCTCCTGCGCGAAACCAACACCTAATTATTCGTAGGGGCGGTCTAGGCCAAACGAAGTTTGGCACACCCGCCCTTATTGTTCATCAGGAAACGAAATATGACTGATAAAACGCAGTGGATTGCCGACGAGATCGCGGCGCTCAAGGAACAAGGGCTGTTCAACAACATCCGCACGATTGAGAGCGCGATGGGCGCGCGCATCGTCGTGGATGGCAAGCCCGTGATCAACTTCTGCGCGAATAACTATCTGGGGCTGGCGAACGACCCGCGCCTGATCGAAGCGGCAAAGCAGGCGATGATCCGCTACGGCATCGGGCCGGGGGCGGTGCGCACGATTGCCGGGACGATGAGCGTCCATACTCAGCTTGAAAAACGGCTGGCCGAATTCAAGCACGCCGAAGCCGTAATCACGCTGCAAAGCGGCTTCACAGCGAATCTAGCAACAATCCCGGCGCTGGTCGGCAAAGGCGACGTGATCTTCTCGGACGCACTCAATCACGCCAGCATTATCGACGGCTGCCGCCTGAGCCGTGCGACGATTATCGGCTACGCGCACAACGATCTCGATGATCTGCGCCAGAAAATCGCGGAGACGACCGAGTACAATCGCCGCCTGCTCGTCAGCGACGGCGTGTTCAGCATGGACGGCGACATCGCACGATTGCCCGAACTGGTCGAGATTGCCGACGAGCACGGGATTCTGCTGATGGTCGATGACGCGCACGGCGAAGGCGTACTCGGCAAAGGTGGACGTGGCATCGTCGATCACTTCAATCTGCACGGCAAAGTCGATATTGAAGTCGGCACGATGAGTAAAGCATTCGGCGTGGTCGGCGGAATTGTGGCGGGCAAGCAAATCATCATCGACTGGCTGCGCCAGCGCGGACGACCGTTCCTCTTTTCGAGCGCGATGACCGTGCCCGACGCGGCTGCCTGCCTCGCTTCCGTCGATATTCTGGAAAGCTCGGATGAACTGGTGCGCCGCCTGTGGGATAACGCCGACTTCATGAAGCGCGAGATGACTAACCTCGGCTTCGACATCGGTCACAGCGAGACGCCGATCATCCCGGTCATGCTCGGCGAAGCGGCGCTGGCGCAGCAGTTCAGCCGCCAGTTGTTCGAGAACGGCATCTTCGCGATGGCAATCGGCTTCCCGACCGTCGCCAAAGGCGCGGCGCGCATCCGCGTGATGAACACCGCCGCCCATTCGCAGGATGATCTGGAGCAGGCGCTCGCGGCCTTCGAGTCGGTCGGCAAAGCGCTCGGTGTCATTCACTAATGGCCGCGATTCGCAAAAAAGTCGTCCTGATCACGGGCGCAAACGGCGAAGTCGGGCATGGGTTGATCGAGCGCCTGAGCGAATCTGGCGATAACGACATTCTCACGCTTGATGTGGTCGAACTCGATCCGGCGCTGCGCAGCAAGGTCAAAGCCACGCTGATCGGCGACATCCTCGACCCCAACCTGATGGCGCGCATCACCAGCCGCTACGAGATCGGCACGATTTATCACCTCGCCGCCCTGCTCTCGACGCGCGCCGAGTTCACGCCGGAAGCCGCGCATCACGTCAACGTCGAGGGCACGCTCAACCTGCTCCATCTGGCAATTGACCAGTCACGCTCATTAGGCTATCGCGTAAAATTCCTGTTTCCGAGTTCCGTCGCCGTTTATGGCCTGCCTGATCTGGCAGCAAAAGCAGCGATTCCTTCCGTCACTGAAGATCAGTTCTGCCAGCCGACGACCATGTACGGCTGCAACAAACTCTACTGCGAGCATTTGGGGCGCTACTACGCCGATCATTATCGCCAGTTGGCCGCGTCACCGGAACTCTACACCGTCGATTTCCGCTGCCTGCGCTTCCCCGGCCTGATCAGCGCGATCACGCTGCCGAGCGGCGGCACGAGCGACTATGCTCCCGAAATGATCCACGCGGCGGCGCAGGGCGAACCGTATGCCTGCTTCGTGCGACCGGAGACGCGCATCCCGTTCATGGCGATGCCGGATGCGATCAAAGCGCTGCTGCAACTGGCGCAAGCGCCGCTGGAAAGCCTGTCACGCCACGTCTACAACGTGACCAGTTTCAACCCGTCCGCCGACGAGATCGCGCGGATTGTGCGCGACGCCTTCCCGAACGCGCAAATCGGCTTTGAGCCGGATGTTCGGCGCGGAGCAATTGTCGATTCGTGGCCTGCGCAGGTTGATGACAGTGCCGCTCGACAGGATTGGGGTTGGCAGCCAGATTACGATCTGGAGTCGGCTTTCAAGAACTACCTAATTCCAACCATTCGGCAGCGCTACGCTCGATAACCTGCCTCAGGGAAAATACGTGCGCGCCAAACCCACTTTCACATTGCATGTGAATACAACGCTGATCCTGCTGTGTTTTTCCGTGCTGGTCATCGCAATCCTGATTCTTCACACCGTCCATTTTGAGGGGCGAAATTATCGTCAGGATGAAGCCGCTATGGTTCATTGGGCGGTGCTCCACAACCAGCAGCCCGGCGGCTTGCTGCCTGTGCTGCTGGAAAATACTGTCCACATCACCACCGAATACTGGCCGACGGACGTGTGGGTCGGGTTGTTCGGTCAGGCAGAGCAAATCACGCGCTTTCTGGCAACCCTGTTGACAGCGCTCACGCTGGCGCTGGTCTTTCGGTTGGGCAAAGACCTGTTTAATGCCTATGTCGGGTTATGTGCCGTCTTTCTCCTCGGCACGCTTGCGTTTGTCGAGTTCTTCTCGCATGAAGCCCGTGACTATCCTGCCCTGCTGACAGGTTCTACGGCACTGATGCTCCTGTTCCAGCGCTGGCTGACCACGCGGCGCCCGCGTTACGCTGTCGCTTACAGCGTCGTCGCGCTCATCACCTTGAGCATTCACCTTTACATCGTCTATCTGATGCTGGCTCAGGCGATCTTTCTGCTCCTGTTTGTGAAGTGGGATCGCCGCTTCTTGCTGCGAAACGCGGCAATGTTCGTCTTGACCGGCTTGCTGGCCTTACCGCGCCTCTACAGCCTGCTCATCTATTACAAAAGCGATCAGGGGGGCATCAACTGGTACAATCTGGGCACAAACCTCGGCTCGCTGGAGTTGCTGCACGAGCAGATGCAAATCGCGCCCCTGCCCATCGGCGAGTTTCTGCTGCTGCTCGGACTTGTAATCCCAATCGGCGTCCTCTATGCGCGCCGTTCAGACCGAAGTTTCCGCTTTGGCGATCAATGGCGGCGGATTTATCTCGTTGCCGTACCCCTTGTAATCCTGATTATGGCTTTCAGCGTCAATCTGCTCGTTGCTAACGTCACACCGCGCAATCTGATCCTGATTCTTCCGCCGTTGGCGGTGCTCGTGGGTATGGCGCTGATGGTGCTGCCCCAACCTGCGCGCGCCGTCATCATCGTTCTGATTGCTATACCCGCCATCACGAGCTTTCAGCCCTATATCTCGAACGGCCCCTATCGCGAAATGGCGAATTTCATCCAAACCGATTTCCAGCCCGGTGACCGCTTTATCGTCGAAGGCACTCAGCTTTGGGAACACGTACCGATAGATTATTTCGTTCAGGAGCAGCTATCCACACCAGTTCCGAATGCCGCGCTGATGCACCTCGGCGTCCTCGGTCAAATGGGGCTTAATGAAATTCCCGATCCGCCAATTCACTGGCTAACTGACGCTTCCCCGGCTTCGCTGGAAGCGTTTCGTACGTTTCTCGGTCACGCTGACCGCATCTGGTACCTCCAGAACGATCCGGTCGGGTTTGATCCTGGCTATCAGGCAATTCTCGCTGCGGCGTATGTACCGTTCCGGGTGCAAACGTGGGGCATTCTACAGAATTATCCCCCGTTCAAATTCATCGAATATCGGCGTATCCCCGACCAATTCAGCAATCCGTACACCTTCGGGAACAACTTCCAGCTTCGCGATTGGACGCTGCTCAACGACGTGAATGTCGCGCCCTGCCAAACCGTGACGGTTGAGAGTTGGTGGTCGATTCTCCAAAAACCAACGACGAACTACAGCCTGACGCTCGCGCTGGCAGACCGTCACGGTCTGGGGATTGCGCACAATGACAGCGCGCCCGCCAACCTTCTGACTCAGCTTTGGCAGCCGCATCAGCTTTACCTGGACTCGCGCACGCTCACGATCCCGTGCAGCGCCCAACCGGGCGATTACCCGTTGATCTTCAATCTGTACGATTACAACACACTCAAATCGCTGCCGCTCACCAGCCCAGCAGCGGGGGCAGCCTATCTCACGACACTCCGCATCCGGTAGGCGAATTATTTGTCCTCGGCTAAACCGATCTGCGCGAGGACAAACTCGACCACAATCGCGGTGATGCCCATGATAATGCCGCCGATAAAGGCCGAGCCGAAACCATCGACGGTAAAGCTGCTGCCCAAAACGGCGGCGGTCAAGAGCAGCAGCGCCGCATTGATCACGAGGATGAACAGGCCGAGCGACAGGATGACCGCCGGGCAGGTTAGCAAAACCAGAATTGGCTTGAGAATGGCGTTGATGACGCCAAACACCAGCGCGATCAGAAATAAGGTGCCGACGCCGCCGTTCACGCTGATCCCCGGTAGGATATTTGCGGTGATGCCAATTGCGATCATGTTGATAATCAGGCGGATGATAAAGTTGCGAATGTTCAACGTCTCCTCCTTCAAATAAACAGATTTAACCCCGGTATCCGTGCCAGCAGCGCTAAAATCCAGCCGATCACCAGCCATAAGCCGAACTGTCCATGCAACCGAGCCGTTCGCCCCATTGCGCCATGCAGCGGTGGGGTTTCCTCGGTGCTGTTGACAATCCGAATCAGCCGGATCGCTTCAGGCAGCGTGATCAGGACAAGGGCGGTCGTAATCGGCATCACGCCCAGTACAATCAGCACGCCGACTATCACGTAAGCGCCGATGACCAGAATCACATACTCTATACGTGCGCCGCGCCTGCCAAGTCGCACCGCGAGCGTGCGTTTGTTGACCAGACGATCCGCCTCAAGGTCGCGGACGTTGTTGGCGTGCATGATCGCCGCAACCATGAAACCAACCGGAATCCCGGCGATAATCGGCGTCCAGATGAAGTCGAGCGACATCACGTAATACGCGCCAAACACCATCAGCGGCCCCATGAACAGAAAGACCGCAATCTCGCCGAGGCCGACATAGGCTAATGGAATTGGCCCTGCCGTGTAAGTGATCACCACCAGCACACCGCCGAGTCCAATCCAGAAGAGCAGCGGCCCGCTCTCAAACAGCAGGATTAGACCAATCGCCGCACCCGCGACGACCGTCACAATCGCGCCGACCAGCACATCATGCGGCGTGAGAATGGCATTCTTGATGATCATACCCTGCCCTGCCGTCTTGTGTTCGTCCGCGCCGCGCTTGAAGTCGAAATACTCGTTGATCAGGTTGGCGCTGATTTGCAGCAGCAGCGCGCCGATCAGCGACAGCACAAAGCGCAGCAGATCGAACACACCTTGATCGAGCGCAATCGCGGCGGCGAGTCCGAGCGGAACGTAAGTCGCGGTCAGCGTGCGCGGTCGCGCGGCGCGATACCACGCGGAGATTTTTTCGTTCGAGATAAGTGTCATAGTTTCCGGGCAAACTCACATGAACAGGCGCTATGATGGTATTGTCGCCTAAATTCTATCAACGCGCACAAAATCGGGGAATCGATATGCAGGCTTTCATCACGTACTCAAAATAGATCGTCTGAACAGGAGCGGTCTGCATTTCCAACTGCGTCGTACTGGTCACGACGGTCACGAGCTTCAAACCGGGACACACACAAATCAACTGGCCGCCAAAGCCCCAGGCGTAGTACGTGTGGTAACCACCGCGCTCACTCACCCACCAGAAAAAACCGTACGGATCAAAGTTGGGAAAGCCGCCTTCGCTCTGGCGCTGCGTGGACTGCGTGAAGAACTGCGGATCGGCAAGCTGGTTTTCCCGCCAGTTCCCTTGCTGCAAAGCCAACTGACCCAAGGACAGCGTTTCGCGCGGAGACAACCATAGTCCCCAACCGCCGACCGTGTAGCCGTCAGGACTCGCATCCCACTGTGGATTCTCGACGCCGAGCGGCGCAAACAGGGCAGCGTTGGCGAAGGCGCTTGCAGTCTGCCCGGTGATTTCCTGAATCATCATGCTGATCGCCTGCGGGCCAACGTCGCTGTAGCGAAAGCGCTGACCGAGTTCCCAGGCTACCGATTTCTCGCTGACAGGCTGAAGGCGATAGTCGCTCGCATCCATCACATGACCGAGAGTCATGTTCAAACACTGGCGCACAGTGATTGGCACGAATGAAGCATTCGCCGATGCTTTGAGTGCAGGCAGCACATCGACTACCCGTGTATCCAGATCAGGAAATTTGCCTTGTTTGACGAGGATGCCCACCAACATCGAGAGGATGCTTTTGGTGCAGCTAAAGATATGCGCTCGTTTATCGGCGGCAGCATCGACGAAATAGCGTTCATAAGCGATCATGCCATCGACGGCTGCGACGACGCTGCGTACCATCGGCAAATCGGCGGCGATGTGCTGATCAAGACTTTCCAGAATGTCGCTGCACATGGTGAATCACCCTATACCAGAGGCAAAATAAAAGGGCGCACGTGCAATCTTCGATTGCCTGAGTGCGCCCTATCAATCATATGGATGTACGCTTACTTCACGTCCTGCCACGCGGTATCGACCTCGGTCTCGCCGCCGACCATCGCGCGATAGAGCGCATCCTGATCGACCGGCAACCGGAACACCCGCACGCCAACCGCGTTGTAGATCGCGTTGGCGATGGCTGGCGTCGTGTTAATCGAGGGCAATTCCCCGACGCCTTTTGCGCCATATGGCCCATCGGCGGTCTTGTGCTCGACCAGATGGCTGATGATCTCCGGCGTGTGCTTGATGCTCGGCATCTTATAGCGTGCCAGCAGCGTTGACCAGGGCACGCCGTCCTCGACGATGAACGCTTCGGTCAGGCAGTTACCGAGCGCCATGATAATGCCGCCCTCGATCTGCCCCTGCGTTTGCAGCGGATTGATCGCGCGGCCTACGTCCGCCGCCGAGATGATCTTGTGAACCGTGACCTCGCCCGTCGTGGTATCGACCGAGACGAGCGCCATCTGCGTCGCATAAGAGAAGGCGAAGTGCATGTCGCCGCCCGTGCCGAGCGGCTGAGTCTTTGGCCCGTAGTATTCCTGCAAAATCTTGGTATTCATGCCCTGCTGATGCGCCATCTTGATCACGTCGCCGAATTTGACAGGCGTGGTTGACATTTCCTCGTAACGCGCCAGCCCTTCCTCGAAGCGCACGCGATCCGGCGGGCAGTCGAGTTCCTCCGCGACGACCTTTGTCAGCATCTCGCGCAGGTTGGCGGCAGCGATGCGGACGGCGTTGCCGCTCATGTAAGTCTGACGACTCGCAGTCGTTGGGCCACCATTGGGCGTCAAATCTGTATCCGAGAGCAAGACACGCACCTGTCCGAACGGCAAACCGAGTTCCTCGGCAGCGCATTGAGCGAGTACGGTGCTCAAGCCCTGCCCCATGTCGGCAGACGAGGTGCGCACTTCAACCGTACCATCCTCAAACGCTTCGACTTCCGCATCCGAACGATCCGGTGCGCCGCCGCCCAAGCCCGTATTTTTATAAGCGCAGGCGATCCCCCAGGCATAAGCGAGATCGCCTTCACGCCAATTCCAGCGGAAATTGCCGTTCAAGTTGCCGTGCATGTCGCGCTCACACAGGTCGAGCGTGTCGAGCAAGCCAACGCTTTCGCGCAGCAATTGTCCGGTAGCGGTTGTTACGCCCACTTTTTGCGCGTTGATGCGCCGAAACTCCACCGGGTCGATGCCCAGTTCATGCGCAACCATATCCATGTTCTGCTCGACGGCGAACGCGCTTTGCGTCACGCCGAAGCCGCGAAACGCGCCCGACGGCGGGTTGTTGGTGTACATCGCGTAGCAGTCGATTTTCGCGTGCGGGACGTTGTACGGGCCAGTCGCGTGCGTGGTAGCGCGCGTCATGACCTTATCGCTCAGGCTGGCGTAAGCGCCGCCGTCGCCATAGAGTTCAGCCTCGACTGCCGTGAGATGACCATCGCGTTTTGCCCCTGTCTTGATGCGAATCACGGTCGCATGGCGCTTGGGGTGAAACAGCAGCGATTCCTGCCGTGAATAGAGCATTTTCACCGGGCGATTGGTCACCGTCGCCAGCAGCGCAACGTGAATCTGCCCGGCGATGTCCTCTTTGCCGCCGAAGCCGCCGCCGATCAGCACACCTTTGACGCGGATCGCTTCTTCGGGCAGGTTCAGGCAGGTAGCGATCTGGCTGCGATCCTGATAGGGAATCTGCGAGCCGACGTAGATCGTCAGCTTGGCGTGATCGGCATCATAGCCTGCCGGGACGCCAATCGCGCATTCTGGCTCAAGAAAAGCGTGTTCGGTGGTCGCGGTGTGATAGGTGTGCTCGACAATTACGTCGGCCTCAGTAAAGCCCTGCTCGATGTCACCGTGCCGTACCTTGATGTGCTTGAGCAGATTGCCACCTTCCCAATCGTCGTGAACGAGCGGCGCGTCGGGCTGATGTGCGTACACCGGGTCAGCGACGACGGGCAGCGGTTCATATTCCACGTCGATTAGGTCGAGCGCTTCGTCGGCAATCGCTTTGCTGTCGGCGGCCACAATCGCCACCGCATCGCCCATGTAGCGCACCTTATCGTCAGCCAGCGCCGGCCAATCGAGATGCACGAGGCCGTGTCGATTGTGACCGGGAACATCCTTGGAAGTCAGCACGGCGCGCACACCGGGGAGCGCCTTCGCCTTACTCGTATCGATACTGATGATCTTGGCGTGCGGGTAGCGCGAGCGGAGCGTGCGGGCAAAGAGCATCCCGTCAAAGGTGTAGTCGTCGGTGTATTTGGCCCGTCCCGTGACGCGCTCGATGCTGTCCTGAATTTTCTCGTTGTGACCGACCACGTTGAGCGGCTCGATCACCTCTGGCTCATTGACCGGTAGGGTCGCTTCGCCGCGCTTTTTCGCCGCCGCCGACTTGATCGCGTTGATCACGCTGGTATAGCCCGTGCAGCGGCAGTAGGTGTCCTTGAGCGCGACCTTGATGTCGTGGTCGTCGGGGTTCGGGCAGCGCTCGATCAGCGCCTCAGCGTTCATGATCAGTCCCGCCGTGCAGAAGCCGCACTGAACCGCGCCGTGATCGATGAAGGCTTCCTGAAGCGGATGCAGTTGATCGCCGTTGGCAAGACCTTCAATCGTCAGGATACTGCGACCGTTCGCTTTGAAGGCCGGGTAAACGCACGAATCGACAGGCGTGCCATCGACATGGACGGTGCAAATGCCGCATTCGGCCTCGTTGCAGCCGATCTTCGTCCCGGTCAGGCCGAGATCGTAGCGCAGCACTTCCGCCAGCGTCCGCGACTGCGGCACGTCAATCGTATGCTCGACTCCGTTGACAGTCAGCCTTAATTCCGTCACAGGGACACCTCCCTACTCATCGACTTACCTGTTGATCGATCAATGTATTTTCGCCGCACGCAGCTCATCCAGATACTCTTGAGCGCGCATCGCTTCATGCAGCACCAACTCCGCGACCTGCTGGATCGTCTCCAACTTGGCCTGAACGTCGGCTTCCGGCTGCTGCAAATCTTCACTGAGCAGCGCCGCGCCGCCGTGAATCACCGACAGCATCCCCGACAAATCGTGATCGAGAATGCGCAGCGCCTCGTCAGGATTTCGATAGAACTGCTTTTTTAACGTTTCGCCGTCTGTAATCGCCATTCTCTCATCCCATTCCAACGCCTTCAGCGTGGGCAACTCCTGTGCGGGCACGTTCAACCGCCAGCGGCAGGGTTCGGCGCAAAAGCGTGCCGATCATGTGCTGGCGATAATCTCCGGTCGCGCGATATTTGCTCGTGCGCGGCTTCAGCGTTTGATGCGCGACTTCAACCACGCGCTCTAAAGTTTCATCAGTCGTCGGCTGGCCGCGCAGCGCATCTGCCGCCGCTTCCGCGAGAATCGGCGTCGGCGCGACCGGGGCGATGCTGATGCGGGCATCCTCGTAGTGCGTGCGCGCTTCGTTCAGCCGAACCCACACGGCGCAGCCCAAAACCGGCAGCGCGACCCCCTGCGGGCGCATAATCCGGTGAAACGCCGTGCCTTCGCGCTCGCCGCACAGACGGAAGCGAAAGCCGACCAGCACGTCGCGGCTCGAATCGAGCGCCGAGATCCCTGGCCCCCTGAATATCTTCGCCAGCGGCAGCCATTCGCGCCGATTTCCGTCCGCTTCACCCCAGGCGACTTCGGCCTCGGCGTCGAGCGCCATCAGCGAGGTCGTGCCATCGCCTGCGGGCAAGGCATGAGCGACGTTGCCGCCCAGCGTAGCGACGTTGCGCACCTGCGGCCCGCCGACCACACCGCAGCTTTCGACCAGACAGGTCGCGCGCGCTTCAAGCAGCGCCGATTGCGTCACGGCGGTGTGCGTGACCGCCGCGCCAATCGTGCAAACGCCACCCTCCGCATTGATGTTGGTCATCTCATCGACGCGAGTGAGATCGACCAGCGCGTCAAGCTTGTGCTTTTCGCCGTCATATTGCAGGTCGATCAGCAAGTCGGTGCCGCCCGCGATAATCCGCGCGTTGCCTGCGTGTTCCGCCAGCAAGCCGAGCGCCTCGCTCACCGTAGAAGGCGTGTAGTAGTGTCGCCAAATATCCATTGCCAGCCCATACGATCATCAATGAAATCAGTTTAGCGTAACACGGAGGTTGGAACAAGCCGACAAAGAACGCTATAGTTAGATAAAGATGCACAAAAGCGCCGCTGGCGTTTGGTGAAAATTACCAAATAAACTCGCGATATTCTGTTGTAGATTTGAAAACTGGTTTCGAGTAAACATTCCTTCCTATGAAGCTGCGTCTTTCCATCTCCGATCTCGTGATCGCCCTGACCCCAATCATCGCTGTCCTGCTGGCATTTGTCGCCGGAGCGGTGCTGCTGGTGATCGTCGGCGCAGACCCGATCAAAGCCTACGGCTCGATGATCGACGGCGCGTTCGGTAATCAGGCCAATCTGTTGCGTACATTGACGCGCGCCACACCGCTGCTGATTATCGCGGTCGGCATCTGCATCGCCTTCCGCGCCGGCGTGATCAACATTGGCGCGGAGGGACAGGTGTTTATCGGCGCGATTGCCGCTGCTGCCTTTTCACTTGGAATCGGCAGCACGCTCCCCGCGCCCCTGCTCGCGCCGCTGACGGTGCTGACCGGATTCATCGCCGGAGCGATCTGGGGCGGGATTCCCGGCTTCCTCAAAGCGCGCTTCGGCGTCAACGAAATTCTCAGCACGGTAATGATGAACGAAATCGCCACCCAACTGCTGCTCTATCTGCTGGCGGGGCCGCTGCTCGACCCGGCGGAGCAGAAATCGGGAACGCTCGTCCCGCAGACGGCGCAAATCCCGAATGGCGCATGGCTGGCGCGGCTCGCGCCACCCTCACAGGTACACATCGGCCTGTTTATCGGGCTGGTGATGGCGGTGCTGGTCTATCTGCTGTTGTGGCGGACGCCGCTCGGCTATCGGATTCGCGCGGTGGGGCTGAACAAAGACGCTTCGCGCTACGCCGGCATTTCCGTGCCGCTCTACATTATGCTCGCACTCGTCCTAAGCGGTGGGCTGGCGGGCATGGCAGGCGCTGTCGAACTGACAGGCATTAATCATCGCGTCGTCGAAGGCTTCGCCGTCGGCTACGGCTTCTCCGGGATCGTCGTGGCGCTGTTCGGACGCTTACATCCCCTCGGCGCGATTCCCTCGGCGTTTCTGTTCGGCGCGCTGCTGGTCGGCGCGGATCGGATGCAGCGCACGATGCAAGTCCCTTCCGCAACCGTGACGGCAATTGAAGGCTTGGTCGTGATCTTCGTGGTCAGCAGCGATTTCTTCGTGCGGCGCTACACCGCGCGCCGTAAAGCGCGTGAAGTCAGCACAGTAATGCCCGAAGTCAAGCCAGTGGAGGCGACGACGTGACCCTCAGCGCGGTGCTGATTCAAGCGATTCCACTGACGCTGCTGTTCGCCACGCCATTTCTGTTCGCGGCGCTGGGCGAAGTGTTCGTGCAGCGCTCCGGCGTGCTCAACCTCGGCGTCGAGGGCATGATGCTGATGGGCGCGTTCATCGGCATTTACGTCGCCGCACCGAGCGGATTGAACCAGGGGCCGATTATCGGCTTGCTGGCGGCGATGCTGACAGGCGGGATCATGGGCTTGGCGATGGCATTTGTGAGCGTCACGCTGCAAGCCGAGCAAGGTATCAGCGGAATTGGCTTCACGCTGTTCGGACAAGGACTGTCGAGCCTGCTGTTTCGCATCATGACTGGCGGCGTAATCACGGCAGATAAAAACGCCTTTCCTGCCATCAACCTACCGATATTGAGCAGTCTGCCGACGCTTGGCAAGATGTTTTTTCAGGAGAACATCCTCGTCTACGTGGCGTTCGCGCTTGTGCCAATCTCGATCTGGGTGCTGAATCAGACGAAATGGGGCTTGCAGATTCGCGCCTGCGGACAAAATCCTGCCGCCGCTGACTCGATGGGCGTGAACGTCGTGCGCGTGCGCTACGCCACGCTGATCTTCGGAGGCATCATGGCGGGCGTCGCCGGGGCGTCGCTCTCGATTGCGGCAACGCCCATCTTTCAGGAGAACATGACGGCAGGCGCGGGCTTCATCGCCGTCGCGCTGGTCTACTTCGGCGGCTGGTCGCCCTTCCGCGTGATGCTGGGGGCGCTGCTGTTCAGTATCGCCAACAACCTGCAAATCTGGGCGCAGTTGCTCAACGTGAAGATCGCCGGATCGGTCATCCCGCCGAACCTGCTGATCATGGTTCCGTACGTTCTGACGATTGCCGTGCTGGTGTTCGCGCGCCAGCGACGGCGTACCGAGCCTGCCGCGCTGACGAAGCCGTTCCAGCGCGGCGAAAATTAGGTTACGTCGGCTGTCCCAAACGAAGTCGGACGCCGTGACACATTCGAGTTCAATGGAGGAATCTCAATGAAGAAAATTCTGTTGTTTGTGTTAGCCCTCGTCGTCCTGAGCGCGGGCGTGGTCAGCGCGCAAAGCAGCCCGTTCAAGGTCGCCATCGTCATGCCGAGCACCATCAATGATCTGAGCTGGAGCCAGTCGATGTACGACGCGCTCACGGGTATTCAGACAGCGATGGGCGGCGCGGACAAGCTGGAAATCGCCTATACCGAGAACATGTACGACGTGACGGCAGCGGAACAGGCTGTCCGCGACTACGCCGATCAGGGTTACAACCTGATCATCGCGCACGGTACGCAGTACAACAGCTTCCTGTTCAACGTGGCCGCCGACTACCCGAATACCTCGTTCGCATGGGGCACGGCGACCGACACCGGCGAATCGCAGGGCTTGAAGAACATCTTCGCGTATCAGGCCAACGCCGAACAGGGCGGCTACGTCGAAGGCGTGATGGCGGCGATGATGTCGAAGAGCGGCACGATTGGCATCGTCGGCCCCATCCCGGCAGGCGACGCCCTGCTCTATATCAACGGCTTCCAGCAGGGCATCAAGGCGACCAAGCCGAGCGACACGATTCTGCTGGCCTACACGGGCGGCTTCGGCGATACGACGGCTGCCGCTCAGGTTGCCAAGACGCAAATCGCGGCGGGCGCGGACGTGCTGACCGGATCGGCGCAGCAGGTCGTCGGCGCGATTGATGCGATCCAGACGGCGGGCGGCCTGTGGTTCGGCACGCAGTGGGATCAGAGCGGTCAGTGGCCGAACACGGTCGTCGCATCGCAGGCGTATGACTGGAAGCCCACGCTGACCGACATGATCAGCAAGATTCAGGCGGGTACACTCGGCGGCACGGTTTACACGCTGACGCTGGAAAACAAGGGCTTGATCTTCGATTACGGCAAGGTCACCATCCCGGATGACGTGAAGGCCGCTGCGGATCAGGCCGTCGCGGACATTATCGCGGGCAAGATCACCGTCGAGCAGGATTTGGCGACGCCGGAAGCCGTCGAAATGACGCCGGAAGCCGCCGCCGCAACGCCGGAAGCAACCGCTGCCGCCACCGCCGCGTCATAACGTCAGTTAACGCTGCAAATCGTTTTCGTAGGGGCAGGTTTTAAACCTACCCCTACACCTACCATGAACAATCCCCACAGCAGAGTGAATCCATGACCCAACCCGCTACTCTACCTTCCGGCCATAGACGCATCGACCATATGCAGATGCACGGGATCACGATCCGCTTTCCCGGCGTGCTGGCGAACGATCACGTCGATTTCGACGCGAAAGCGGGCGAGATTCATGCGCTGCTGGGCGAAAACGGCGCGGGCAAATCGACGCTGATGAAAATCCTCTACGGCATGTATCGTCCGAACGAAGGTGAAATCCTGCTCGACGGTCAAGCCGTGAATTTTCACTCCCCGGCGGACGCGCTGGCACACCACATCGGCATGATCCACCAGCATTTCATGCTCGTGCCAACGCTGACGGTCGCGGAGAACATCGCGCTGGGGTTGAAAGCAGGCGGCCTGCGCGTCGATCTCGGCAGTGTCCGCGAGCGGCTGACCAGGCTGGCGCAGGTTTACGGACTCAAGGTCAAGCCGGATGCTTACATCTGGCAGCTCTCGGTTGGCGAGCAGCAGCGCGTCGAGATCATCAAGGCACTCTATCACGGCGGCGCGCTGGTCATCCTCGACGAGCCGACGGCGGTGCTGACGCCGCAGGAAGTCAGCGAGTTGTTCGTCACACTCAAAGAGATGCGGGCGCAGGGGCACACGCTGATCTTTATCTCGCACAAGCTGCACGAGGTTCAGGAACTCAGCGACCGCGTGACCGTTATGCGCGATGGCCGCGTCATCGATACCGCGCCCAACGTCGATTTGGATCGGCGCAAGCTGGCGCGGATGATGGTCGGGCGCGACGTGGTTTTCCAGCCAGAGCGCCCCGCAATGCAAGTTGGGGAAGTCAAGTTCGCGGTGCGTGACCTACACGCCAATAATGATCAGGATTTGCCCGCGCTGGCGGGCGTTTCGCTCGACG
>DASZXN010000341.1:0-1919 GCA_035545875.1 Phototrophicaceae bacterium | reverse complement strand
AAGGTCAAACCGGGCGACCGCGTGTCGTTCGACACGGTTTACGTCGAAGTGGGCGAAAAGATGCTGCGCGGCAAAGCGTTCGATGATCGCGCGGGCTGCTCACTGCTGATCGACGTGCTGCAAAGCGGCCCCTATCCGGTCGATATTCTCGCGGCCTTTACCGTCGAGGAGGAAATCGGCCTGCGCGGGGCGAAAGTCGCGGCGCAGGCGCTCAACCCGGACATCGCCATCATCCTCGAAGGCACGACCGCCAACGATCTGCCCAATCCGCTCGCCGAGCCGGACGATCAGCGTGATATCAATCCAACCTGCAAGATGCAGGCTGGCCCGGCGCTGACCGTGATGGATCGCAGCATGATCGCTGACCCGCGCCTGCTCTCGATTGTCCGCCAGAGCGCCGAAGCCGAAAGCATCCCCTATCAACTCAAGACCATGCTCGGCGGCGGTACCGACGGCGGATCGATCCACATCGCTAACGCAGGCATACCCTCGACGGTGATCGCCATGCCCTGCCGTTACATTCACAGTCCGACGGCCTATCTGCACCGCGACGACTACGACAATGGCCTCCGGCTGATCAAGGCGGTGCTGAACCGCGTTGGCGATCAGTGGGGCAAGTAAAAGGTATCCCTAGACCATACGGGCGAGGCGTGCCTCGCCCCTACATTGTACGTCGCGTGGGTATAATCGCCTCAAAAGGATACTTATTATGAAGATTGATACGCCGGAAAGCGTCGGCATGAGCAGCGAGCGGCTCGACCGGATCACGCCGATCATGGAAGGGTTCGTCAAAGACAACCAGATGCCCGGTATTCTGACGGTCGTGCAGCGCTACGACAAAATCGTTCACGTGGGCAAATACGGCCTGATGGACATTGAGGCGAGCAAGCCAATGCACGAAGATGCGCTGTTCCGCATCTACTCGATGACCAAGCCAGTCGTCAGCGTGGCGCTGATGATGCTGCTCGAAGATGGGCGCATCAGCCTGAAAGACCCGGTGTCGAAGTACATTCCGGCGTTTGGCAAAACCAAAGTTTATGCCGGATCAGGCGCGCTCGGCCTGACGCTGGTCGATCAAGACCCGGAGATGACGCTTCACCATCTGCTGACGCACACCTCCGGCCTGAGCTACGGCTGGTTCTTCGACAACCCGGTCGAGGAGCTGTATCGGCAGACCGCGCCGAAAATCTTCCACCGCGATCAGACGCTCAAGGAGTCGGTCGAAACGCTGGCCGAGCTTCCCTTGCTGTTCCAGCCGGGGACAGAGTGGCACTACAGCCTCGCCGTTGACGTAATCGGGCGCGTGATCGAAGTTGTCGCCGACATGCCGCTGGCGGATTTCCTTGAAGAACGCATTTTCAAGCCGCTCGGCATGGTCGATACGGCCTTCGCCGTGCCCACCGAGAAAACGGATCGGCTAGCGCAGATTTACGGCTCGAAAGCGCTCTATGATCCCTACCCGATCCCGCCGCAAGACGTGGGCATGATCGGCGACGTGACCACGCCGACCCTCTGTCCGTGCGGCGGCGCGGGGCTGATCTCGACGGCAGCCGATTATCTGGCTTTCTGCACCTGCCTGCTGCACGGCGGTCATTATGAGGACGGCGTGCTGATCAGCCGCAAGACGCTCGACTGGATGACTGCCGACCACATCCCCGCCAGCATGAAACCGCTCCGCAATGGGCCGGAAGTGTTCGATCACGGCTTCGGGCTGGGCTTCCGGGTGACGACGACGCTGGGCGAACGGCGCACGCTCTCGTCGGTCGGTGAATACGGCTGGGCAGGCGCGGCGAATACCTATTTCTGGATCGATCCCGCCGAGCAGTTGATCGGGGTGATGATGACCCAGCACATGCCCCTGCTCGATTACCCGGTGCAGGATCGCTTCCGCAATCTGGCGTATCAGGCGATTGTGGATT
>DASZXN010000340.1:0-1553 GCA_035545875.1 Phototrophicaceae bacterium | reverse complement strand
ACCGACCCCGCCAGCAGACCGCGCACGAAGTAACGCTGCATCGAGAAGAAGACGATCATCGGCAGCAGCATCGAGATGAAGGCGGCGGCGGTTAACAGTTGCCAGCCCGCGCCCAGCGACGAAACCAGCGTGCTGATCTGGTAGGTCAGGACGGGATGCTGCGCGCCGAGGAAGACCAGCGCGACCAGCAAATCGTTCCAAATCCAGAGGAACTGGAAGATCGCCAGTGATGCGAGCGCCGGGATCGAGAGCGGCAGCGCCATCCGGCGGAACACGTCCCAGTGACCCGCGCCATCCATATACGCGGCCTCGAACAACTCGGTCGGCAGCGCGCCGAGGAAGTTGCGCGTCAGATAAATCGCGTAGGGCAGGCCGAAGCCCGTATGGAACAGCCAGATGCCGACAAACGTCCCATTCAGACCCAATTGGGCGTACAGCCGCGAGATTGGGATGAGCGTCATTTGCAGCGGCACGATTTGCAGACCGACCAGCACCGCGAACAGGAGATTGCGCCCCTTGAAGTGCATCCACGACATTGCGTAGGCCGCGAACGCCGCGAAGATGATCGGCAGGATAGTGGAAGGCACGGCAACGATCAGCGTATTGACGAAGGCGACGGCCATCCCGCGCGAGTTCTGCAAGTCGCTGGCGTTGCAGTGCAGATCGGTAGATTGCGTGTGATTGGCGCAGTCGGTGACGTAGTTGGTCGTGCCGCGATAACCCACCAGCGCGTCGATATAGTTATTGATGGTAAAGGTCGGCGGCGCATCGATGCCGGAAATGCGGCGCAGATAGGTGGCGATGTCCGCCGCATCGTTGACATTGGGAATGGCGATGCTGCCCATGTGCGGCTGACCGTTGATTGGCTTCTTGAGCAGCGCGATCAGCGAAGTTGAGCGGTTGTATTTGCGGATCAGATCGGGATTGGTCAAATCGGCGGTGCTGATCTGCTTGCCGTCGCTCCCATGACACGAAGCGCAGTTCTGCTGATAGGTCGCCTGACCGGTCGGCGGCGCACCGACCGTCCACCAACCCGAACTGGTCACGGACTGGAAGGGACGGATCGAGGTGACGAGCAGGCCAATCGTGGGGATGAGCCAGAGCGCGCACAGAATGATCAGGATCACATGAGTCGGCAGCGAGCCGAAAGTACGTCGTAAGCTGGCGGACATCAGCGGCTCCTTTGTTCGTCACGGAAGCGACGAATGTTGATGTACATGGCGGGCAGGACGACGATGATCAGCACGACGGCAATCGCGGCGGCGCGCCCGGTGTTGAAGGCTGCGTACTGTTCCTCGTACATGCGGTTGGCGATCACGTCGGTGCCGTAGTTGCCGCCGGTCATGACGTACACGATGTCGAAGATTTTCAGCACGTTGATGATCATGGTCGTGGTGACGACGAGCAGCGTTGGCATGATCGTCGGCAGCGTGACGTTGAAGAAGCTCTGAAAAGGATTCGCGCCGTCAACGTTCGCTGCTTCAATGATGTCCGCTGGGACGTTCTTGATCGCTGCCGAAATGATCACCATGCAGAAGCCCGTTGACATCCAC
>DASZXN010000339.1:0-8183 GCA_035545875.1 Phototrophicaceae bacterium | reverse complement strand
TTGCGCCATAGCCACCTAGTTTACCTGAAGCCTGCTAAAATAGCGCCAGTGGTTAGCACAAACAGAGGCGAGCATGGGATCGAGCAGTTGGTCATATTTCGTCCCTTACGACGAGGACATCAACGCGGCAGTACAGCGGCTGCGTCAGCAGGTTTTTGAGCACGGCGATTATCTGCTGCTCGACGATTGGGAGCTTTGGAACGAATCCGATGCGCGGATTGAAGCGGGCGAAGACCCGCTGATCGTTGAAGCTGACCGCCGAACCAAACGCGACGCGCTGCCCAAGCCCGGTTCGATTGACGAGTTATTCGCATGGAATGAAGATTCCGGCACGCACTCAATCATCGACATGGCGGAAGGCGCGTCCGACACGCCCGATTTTGGCACGGTCTCGCCGCTCACCGAGGCGGAGCTTCGCGCCACTTTCGGCACCACCAAGCCGACGCACGCGCAGATTGCACAGTGGGAGCAGAGTTCACCGGACGGCGATCCGATTGGCGATTTGCGCCGCCGCTGGGAAGGGCTGTATATCATCGTCTACGTGGATGATGCGCCGTCGGAACTCTACTTTGCCGGATTTTCCGGCGACTAGCGGACGAACGCGCGATGAATCAGGACAGCTATCGCTTGCAAATCGGCGCGATTAACGGCAGGGTGATCCGCGATGCCAGCGAGCCGCTCACGCAGGTGCTGATCGAGAGCATCTTTATTCAGGATCGGGAGCGCATGGTCGCGGAGTGGCAGCGTCTACTACAGCCAGAGGAGTTCAGCCGCAACGTGCTGTATCTGGAAACGTCAACCAACCGTATCCTGATCGACGCGGGCGAAGGTGACAGCAATGCGCGTCTGCCGGGGCGTTTGCTGGAAACGCTCCGCGCCGAAGGAATCGACCCGGCCTCGATTGACACAGTAATCCTGACTCATTGTCACGTCGATCACTTCGGCGGGTTGGTCGCTGCGAGCGGTACGCGCTGCTTCCCGAACGCGCGCGTCATCATGAGCCGCGTCGAGTACGATTACTGGGTACGCGACGATGTACTCGCCAACCTCAAGCCCGAACGTGCGGCGCGTTTACAGCAGGTTTTTGCGCTCTATCCGCTCGAATGGGCCGAAGGCGGCATGGAAGTCGCGCCGGGGATCACGTTGATCGCCGCGCCGGGGCATACGCCGGGCAATCTCGCCGTGCTGATCGAGTCGCAGGGCGAGCGGCTGCTGCATTTGGTCGATGGTCTGCACATGACGCTGCAATTCCGCGCCCCTGATGCGGTTCCGCGCTTCGACCTTCAGCCGGGGGAGGCGATCAAAACTCGGCTGGCGCTGCTGGATCGTGCCGAGGAGGAGCGCCTGCTCGTCATGGCCTATCACCTGACCTTCCCCGGCCTCGGTTACGTCCAGAGAAATGGACTCAAACAGCGCATGTGGACGGCTTATCACAACCGTCAGGACGTCCCTGATTATCTGCTTGAAACTTACGACGTGCTCGCCTGCGCCTATCCGAATCGTATACCTGACGACGATTATTGGGCCGTGATAGCGCTTATTCATCCGTATATGTCGTTTCGGACATTGGCTGATGTTTTATCTGCGCTCACCGATAAAAGTTATAGTTGGGTTTACAACGATGCTTCGGGTTTTGGCTCTAACCCGATGCCACTAGACGAAGATATTGCCCGTGTGAAGCAGAAGCTCGCTGCCTGCGGCTATCAGGCGTGGGTCAAGAAAAACACGTTCTAAAAGGAATTCCGATTGGGCGAACAGATCACGCTGGAAGAAGCCGTCGCGCGGCGGATCGCGCTGCACGCGCAGGGGAAGCGGCTGGTTTTCACCAACGGCCATTTCGACCTGTTGCACGTCGGCCACCTTGACTATCTGGAAAAGGCGCGGGCGCTGGGTGACGCGCTCTACGTTGGCATCAACGGCGACGCCAGCACAACCCGGCTCAAAGGCGCAGGCCGACCGCTTGTCCCCGCCGTCGAACGCGCCCGCCTGATCGCCGCGCTCGTCCCCGTGACCGCCGCGATCATCTTCGAGCAGGACACCGCCGACGCGATTCTCACAGCTTTGCAGCCGAATATTTACGTCAAAGGGGGCGATTACCGCGATAAGTCACTGCCGGAGCGCGCCACCGTCGCGGCGTTCGGCGGGCAAATCGTCCTGATCGACTATCTGCCCAACCACAGCACGACCGCGCTGATTCAGCGCATCAAGGCACTACCTTAGCCAGCAGCCCACCGTACACGAAAATGCTGGCGAGGATTCCCAGCACGACGGCGATCAGGCCAACACCAATCCCGGCAACGAGGGCTTCGCCGAGCGAATGGCCTCCCTCGTGGAGAACCGGTTCTGGCTTACCTTCCACACCTTTTTTGGGCGTATTGGTCGCTAGTGTTTTAATCCCGGTATCGCTGTCGCCAGCTTCCCGGCGTGCCCGTTTGAGCGCACGCTGCTGGCGGCGTTCCTCGCTTTCGAGCGACTTGGCGCTGCTGGTCGGCAGCGTCGTGATCTCAACATCGCTGTCGTCGTCTGATCCACCATGCGCCCGCTTGAGCGCGCGCAGTTGACGGCGCGCCTCGGTATTGAGCGGGTTGATGGCGATGATATTTTCGAGGCAAACCTCGCGGTCGTCGTCATAGATCAGCACGTCCATGAGCGACGTCCAGACCCGCTCATCATAAGGATTGGTGACGGCGGCCTGACGCCAGATATTGTGCGCGGCGCGCATCTCTCCTGCCGCCAATGCCTGCCGTCCAGCCTCCAATAAATCCTCCAGAGTTACCACTTCTCTCTGAGCGTGCTGCCCATCCATCTGCCGAGTCAGTCCCCCACACCAGCCAACGCGATCACCCTGGCTGCCACCAATCGCCGGGGTATTCATTCGTCGGCGTATTCGTCAATTGTGACAGCGCTGCGTTGGCAATGTCGTAGACGTAAATGTCGTAGTTGCCATTGGGGTTGCTGGCGAATGCCAGGTACTTGCCATCTGGACTCAAAACCGGATCAATGTCATCGGCGGCATCCTGATAGAAAGGCAATGTCGATCCTGTGCCGTCGGCGTTGCGGATATAAACGTCGTTGTTCTTCGGGTTGTTCGACGGCGCTGCCGCGAAAATCACCTGCGACCCATCTTTGCTGAAGGATGGCGACGATTCGGCATACGACGCGCCGTCGTTCGTGACCGGAATCTTCCCTCCATTCGAGACGTTGATGCGCACCAGATCAATCGTCGGCGTCGCAGCGTTCGGGTCAGAACGGACGACCACCACGTAGGATCCGTCAGGCGAAAGCACAGGGTCAGTGTAGATATAGGTATCGTCGGTCAACTGCTGAAGTGGGTCTTGTCCCTGCGCTGGGTTCAGATTGAGCAAAAAGACCTGCGTCGTGTTCTGCTTGTCCGTGTTAGCGACAAATACCAGATATTGGCGATTGGGGCCACCCAGACGCGGCTGCGTCGGCGCAAGCACGGTTTTGCCATCACCCTTCCAGCGCTGCGGGATCGATTCTTTCTGCGTGCCGTTCAGGTTGATCATCTCGATGGACGAGCTAAACAGCAGTTGATCGTAGATGCCATACGCCACGCGCTGACCATTCACGCTGAATGAGATATTCTCGCCCATCGACGCACCGATGTCGTTATACTGCCCGCCCAGATCAAAATCGAAATAGCCAACTTGCAGATAACCCGTATTGAGCGTATCCGGCCCGCCCCAGATCGCCAACCGCCCGGTCAAGCCTGTCGGCAGCGGCAGCGGCGTCGCCGTGATCAACGCAGTCGGCGGCGGTGTGAGCGTCCAGGTCGGCGGCAGCGTGGCAATCGCGGCAGTCGGCGGGATTGGCGTGATCATCGCAGCCTGTGTCGCTGTCCCGGCGACCGTCGTGCCCGTCGCGTTGGCGGCAGCGGCCAGCGAGGTCGCCATGCCACTGGTCGCGGCCTGCGCGACAGCGACGGCAGTGGCGCGTTCAGCCGCCGCGCGATTGTTGTTGCCGACGATCACCACCAGCGCAACGATCAGGATCAGGATCACCACGACCGCGCCCAGGCCGATCACCAGCGTCAACTGGCGGCGCGACACCCCCGCGACCACTTCTTCCTGCGCGACGGCGGTTTTCTGCTCTTTCGCTTTGGCCTGAAGCGCGTCCAGCGCGCGCTTGGCACGCTCGTTGTTGGGGTTGATGTGCAGCACATTCCCCAGGCAGATGCGCCGCTCCTCATCTGAATCGACGACCGAAGCCAGCCAGAACCAGCCTTTTTCGTTCTTCTCGTCGAGTTCGACCACCTGCTCGAACAACGCGCGCGCTTCCTTGCGTTTGCCTTCGCGCGCCGCCTCGATCCCTTTGCGCAGTAGCTCTGCGATGTCTGGTGTGCTCAAAACGCCAACCTCAGTGGTTATAGATAAAGGACAAAGATTCCGGGTTCCGCCCCGCGACTGTGATCGGCATGGCGTTGCCCTGAAGATCGACCGCGTACCAGCGCGTACTCTGACCATCGCGGTTCGAGGTAAAGTAAACCCAGCGGCCATCCGGCGACCAGACCGGCTTATCATTTTCCGCGCCGTTGTCATCGACCGTGAGCAGGAACGGACGCTGACCGTCCGCATCCATCACGTAAATGTCGCCGCTGCCCGATTGATCGTTGACGTAAGCGATCTTCGTGCCATCCGGCGACCACGCCGGAGCATACGAGTTCGGCACGGTCGTGAGCTGCGTCACGTTCTTGCCATCGCTGTCCATGACGTAGATTTCGTTGAAACCGGGGCTGGCCGCGTCCGACACGAAGGCGATCTGCTTGCCATCCGGCGAAAAGGCCGGATCAAAACTGCGCGCCGTGCCGCTTGTCAGCGTCTGCAAGCCCGTGCCATCCACGTTGATTTGCTCGATCTGTTCGGTGCCCGAATCGTCGCTGCTGAAAACGATCTTCGTGCCATCCGGCGACCAGCTTGGATGCTCCAGCGTCATGTCTTTCAGCGTCGTAATCGGTTTAGCTTCGCTGGGCGAGTTGAGCGGGCCGACGAACAACTGCAACGAGCCGTTATGTTCTTCATCGACGACCAGGCGCACGAACGCGATCTGATCGCCGCTGCTGTTCAGCGTGACATCGGTGAAACCAGCGGTAACACCCGCCGCGAGCTTAACTTCGCCGGAGCCATCGCCCTGCCCCTGATACAGGCTCGGCACGGACGCGCCCTGCTCGATGTCGGCGTAGACCATCGTGAACGAACTGACCGGGAACGGCGTCACGGAAGGCGTGGGAGTAACGGTCGGCGTCAGGGTGAAAGTCGGCGTGAAGGTCGGCGGCAGCGGCGTATACAACCCCGGATCAATCGAGACGACGATCCCCGGCAGCACGGTCGAGGTCGGCAGACGGGTATCGCGCGTGGGCACAGCCGTCGGGTTGAGGAGCGCCTGGAACGTCAGTTGAACGGCCTGCGTCGAGGGGGGCTGCGTCTGTGACGACACCGCTGAGGCCACGATCACCGCGATTACGATGATCGCCACGACTGCCGCGCCGATCAGGTAGAGATTCGTGCCGCTGCTGGTACTTTGTCGTGGCGCGCGCCGGGTGAAATCGCCAGACGGCGCAGGTGCGCTCCGCTGGGCTGCCTGCGGCTGCTCGACTCCCAGACGGCGGAGCGCTTCGCGGGCACGGGCATTCTCCGGGTTGACCTGAAGCGCCCGTTCCAGATAAAAGCGCCGCTCGTTGAGCGTATCGACGACCGACGCCATCCACATCAAAGCCAGTTCATTATTAGCGTCGCTGCTCAAAACCTGAAGCAGCAGCCGCCGCGCCGTGATCTTGTCACCGCGTTTCGCCGCGTCAATGCCTTCTCGGAGTCTCGCTGGGAGGTTTGCTTGTTCAGACAATGGGATTCTCCAGTCTAGCGGCCAGAAAGACTTAGGCGTGTGACGCTAACGCCAGCACCACCACAATCGCCAACACGATCAGCACGCCCGCCAGCACGCCGAAGATCAGCAGGACGCGGTTGTCACGGGCGCTGCGCTTGTAAGCCATACTCTTGAGCGCGTCGCGCGCCGCGTCGTTATTAGGGTTCACGTTGAGCACGCGCTGAAGCCACTGTTTGCGCTCGGTCTTGTTATCGGCGATTTTTGCCAGCCACATCATGGCGCGTTCGTTGTTCTTGTCCTGCTTGAGCACCTGCTCGAACATCAGGCGCGCGGAACTGCGGTTACCCGCCCGCGCCGCCGAGATCGCCAGCTTCAGAAGTTCCTCGCGATTAGGCGCATTCGCGTCACCTTCGGGAAAATCGAATGATGTCATACCCCACCCCAGTTCATTACTGCTTTACTTCCCCAAATTCGCCATTTGTAATATAGCACGCTGTCCGTTATTCGGCTTCTTTATTGTCCTAATCGCACGTGATTGCCGAAATGCCTATTTAATCCTAGTGCAAACCGAGCAGTAGAAAGCATAAGTACGCAAAAGTCGCCACCAGCAGCAGCGAATCGGTTCGGTCGAGGATACCGCCGTGTCCCGGCAGAATGTTGAAGCCCTCGATGTGCGAATCCTTGACTTGAAAAAAACGCTTCAGCCCGGATTCAAACAAGTCGCCCGCAATGGCGACGAACGGGCCGCCTAGGACGAAGATCACGCTCGCGGCAAAGAGATTCTGTGTCAGCGCCAGAATGATCAGCCCCGGGACGATCCCGCCAATCACGCCGACAACCGCGCCTTCGCGCGTCTTTTTCGGCGACAGCCGGGGCGCAAGCGGCGTTTTGCCCCACAATCGCCCGCCGAGGTAAGCGAAGCTGTCCGTACTCCACGTCACGCATAAGATAATCAGCAACCAGAGCGTGCCGTTCGGCAGCGCGCGAATGCCGATCAGAAAGCCGCTCGGAAAGCCAATGTAGAGCACACCTGCCAGCGTCATACCGACCTGAAAGAAGCTGCGGCGCACGTCGCTGCGGTGACGCACCAGTTCGAGCGCGAAGGCTCCCAGCGCACCGATCACCAGCACCGCGATCAGCAGCGGCGGACTGCTCAGATAAAAGGCCAATACCACGCCGATCAGCATTGGAACACCAATCACGGTGCTGCCTTGTGAAGGTCGGTTACGGGCGAGAACGTAGAACTCGACCACGCCGAGGATAGCAAAGGCGGTCACGACCAGCGCAAAGGCGATCCCGCCGATCAGCACGGCAATCACAACCACCGGCGCAACGATCAGTGCCGTGATTACCCGTTGGGCTATATTGGAGAGGGGTGCTTTTGCTACGTCCGCCATGCGCCTACTCGTTCACGACCCGCCGTAAATTCTAACAGAGAATCGTGAACGCGACAGTACAGGCGGCGCTAGCGGCAGGCGACCGAACGCTTACATGCGCGCGTCGCGGCTGTTCATCGGCGCGGTCTTGCGATAGAAACTCTGGAAATTGTTGTTGCTCGTCCACAGCATAAAGGTGTACATCGTCTGCAAAGCGACCATGCGCTGCACGACTTCGTTGAGAATGCGGTCGGCGCTGAGTGCCGGGTCTTCCGGCTCGTACCACACGCCGATGCGCAGCCAGTCCTGTCCGTCCGCGAACGTCCCCATCCACTCTTCGAGGATATTGCCGCGCAGCAGTTGACGACTGGTCAGGTGCATGTCGCTCAGGTGAGCGCCATCCCAGAAGCCGAAGCGATAATCGCCGTCAACGCGCTGAAGAATGCCGCGCAGTGTCTCACGATGGCGCGCGACCGAGAGCTTGCCGATCAGGTTGCGCTGATCCCACCACGAGAGCGGGGACATGACCAGTTCAATCGCGAAGTGCGCCGGGGTAATCCGCAGTTCGATTACCGGATGGCGGTAAATGTCGCCTTTCGCGTCCACACCATCGCGCCCCATCAGCCGCTCGACCAGCATTCCCTGTTCCTGTGAGCGCAGGTAGGGGAGTGTCAGACCCGTGATTTCGTTAGAGCAGGTTGCAGAATGGTTTGAAACCAACTGCGCCTTATTCCAGTGGGGGTGCAGGTCATAATTATGATCGCGCATTCGGCGGTACAGCGTGCGGTGCAGTTCATAAAATTTATCGTAAACGACCTGGGCATCAGGGGTAGGCAGCGACGCGAGGCTTTGATGATCCTGTTGCGTAAAGTAGGGTGTGCTCATATTTGACCCCCTGATATAGTTCTTAAGGACTACCTAATCTCAATCATAAATTAACTTTTGTTACATTGCCAGCACTTTTAG
>DASZXN010000338.1:0-1779 GCA_035545875.1 Phototrophicaceae bacterium | reverse complement strand
GAGCAGCAAGGCTGGGATGGCGCTGCCGAAGAAGATCATCCAGTCCCAGGTCGCACGCCAGGCGGGGTGCCTGTTCTTGCTGCGGAACTCGAAGGCGACACCGCGCATAATCAGCGCCAGCAGCAGTAGCACGAACGCCAGGTAAAAGCCGCTGAACATCGTTGCGTACCAATTCGGGAATGCCGCGAACATCGCGCCGCCTGCCGTCAGCAGCCAGACTTCGTTGCCGTCCCAGACCGGGCCAATCGCGTTGATCATCAGGCGGCGTTCGTCGTCGTTTTTGGCGACGAAGGGCAGCAGAATCCCCACGCCGAAGTCGAAGCCTTCCAGGAACAGGAAGCCTGTGAACAGCACCGCGATCAGGATGAACCACAGCGTTTGCAAATCCATGATTCATACTCCCTTAGTAAGCGCCTTCAAGACGCGGCGATGAGTCGGGCTGGTCTTTGTCCGACCAGGGGATGAGCTTATCGTCGTCCTGGCGGGCGAATTTTTGCAGCAGATAAATGTCGGCGATCATCAGCAGGCCGTAGATCACCGTGAAGCCGATCAGACTGATCGCCAGCATCTCGACGGTGACGTTGGGCGAAACGGCCTGATCGGTGCGCATCAGCCCCTGCACGATCCAGGGCTGGCGGCCAACTTCGGTCAGAATCCAGCCTGTGCTGTTGGCGAGGTACGGCAGAAGGATCGCCGGGATGAGGATACGCAGCAGCCAGCGCCCCTTGCCGGGGTTGAACTGGTGGCGGAAAGTCAGGAACAGGCCGAGCAAGCCGAGCAGCGCCATCAGCATCCCCGCGCCGACCATCGCCCGGAAGCTCCAGTAGGTCAGCCAAATCGCCGGAGGCACGTAATCGCCGGGGCCGTACTGCTGCGTGTATTCCGCCTGAAGCTGGTTGATACCATGCACTAGGCCATCACCCGTGTGATACGTGAGCAAACTCAACAGCGATGGAATCCGAATGTTGATGATCGAGGTGCGATCCGCCTCGTTGCCAATCTGGAACATCGACAGCGCCGCCGGGTCTTCAGAATCCCATAAGCCTTCGGCAGCCGCCAGTTTCATCGGCTGTACCTGTTCCATGCGCTGCCCCTGGGCATCGCCAAAGTACATCGTCCCGAAAACGGCAAGCGTACCGATGATCAGGCCGAAGCGCGCCGAGGTACGGAACCAGTCGAGGTGGCTGCTCTGGTTGCGGAGCAGATGCCAGGCGCTGATGCCCAGCACGAAAAACCCGCCGGTCGTCAAGCCCGCCAGCGCGACGTGCGGCCACTGTACCCACACGTTCGGGTTGGTGATCAGCGCGCCGAAGTCGATCATTTCAGCGCGACCACTTTCAGCCAGCGTATAGCCGACCGGGTGCTGCATGAACGAGTTGGCGACCAGAATCCAGAAGGCCGAGAGATTGGCGGCGAACGCGACCAGCCAGATGGTCAGCAGGTGAAGCCGCTTATTCAGCTTCTCCCAGCCGAAAATCCACAGGCCGAGGAAAGTCGATTCGATGAAGAAGGCGGCCAGCGCTTCAATCGCCAGCGGCGCGCCGAAAATATCGCCGACAAAGCGTGAATATTCCGACCAGTTCATGCCGAACTGAAATTCCTGAACGATGCCCGTGACAACGCCCATCGCAAAGTTGATAATGAACAATTTGCCCCAGAACTTCGCCATGCCTTTGTATTTTTCGTCGCCGCGCACGACGTAGATCGTTTCCAGGACGGCGACAATGATCGAGAGGCCGAGGCTGAGCGGAACAAAAAAGAAGTGATAAACGGTGGTGA
>DASZXN010000337.1:0-18697 GCA_035545875.1 Phototrophicaceae bacterium | reverse complement strand
GGGGCATGGCGCGCCATGCCCCTACGGATAACCGGGCATATTCGTAAGACCAAGCGACGTGCCTGCGTCTGTTGCTACGTGAGGCAAATCACCGTTGATCGCGTAAGAAATCATGCTATACTATATTCGTCGTGAAGTGATCCCTCACCCCTCGTAAATCAAAACCCTGCCCCCGCAGTGGAATCTTTTACGCCTTCGATGATTGGTTTGAGTGTGCAGCGAAACAACGCTGCTGAGGTTGTTCTATGAATTTTGAGGCTTTAAATCTGCGCCCTGAGCTGATGCAGGCGGTCACCGAACTGGGGTATGAAACCCCGACGCCGATTCAGGAACGGGCCATTCCCGCGCTGATTGAAGGGCGCGATGTGCTCGGTCAGGCACAGACGGGCACGGGTAAAACCGCTGCCTTTGCCTTCCCGCTGCTGGAGAAGATCGATTTTAGTCAGCGCAGCGTGCAGGGCTTAATCCTCGCACCGACGCGCGAACTGGCGAGTCAGGTCGCCGAAGCGATTTTCCAGTACGGCAAGCATTTGGGCGTGCGCGTGCTGGCGATCTACGGCGGTTCGTCGTATGCGCGCCAGATCGGTAAACTGGAAAATGGCGTTCACATCGTCGTCGGTACGCCGGGGCGTGTGATCGACCTGATCGACAAGGGCGCGCTCGACCTGAGCGGCGTGCGCTATCTGGTGCTCGACGAAGCCGACGAAATGCTCAAAATGGGCTTCATCGACGACGTGGAGACGATTTTGAATCGCACGCCGGAAGATCGCCAGACGGCGCTGTTCTCGGCGACGCTGCCCGCTGAAATCCGCCACATCGCCAAGAAGTACATGCACGATCCTGAGACGGTCGCCATCGAGCACAAGACGCTGACCGTCCCGCAGATTGCGCAGCGCTACTATCTGGTCGACGACTCCTCCAAGCTGGCCGCGATTTCGCGTCTGCTCGAAGTCGAAGCGATCACGAGCGCGCTGATCTTCGTGCGCACCAAGCTCGGCGCGGCGCAGTTGGCCGACGAGCTTCTGAGCCGAGGCTTCGCGGTCGAGGCGCTGCACGGCGACATGGCGCAGGACGCGCGCGAAACGGTCATGCGCCGCTTCCGTCGCGGTCAGGTGACGACGCTGGTCGCCACTGACGTTGCGGCGCGCGGCCTCGATATTGAGGACGTATCGCACGTGATCAACTATGACGTTCCCTACGATGCCGAGGATTACGTCCACCGCATCGGACGCACGGGACGCGCCGGACGCGAGGGCGTGGCGATCACGCTGGTAACGCCGCGCGAACGCCGCTGGCTGCGCACGATTGAAGATTTCACCAAGCAGCGGATCGAGCGGGCACAGTTGCCCAATTCGGCGGCGGTTCATGCCCAGCGTGACGCGCGCTTCTCCGCCATCCTCGAAACTATTCTCGCCGAACCCGATCTCGGACGTGAACTCTCGGTCGTCAATACGCTGACCGAAGCAGGCTACGACGCCGCGCAAATCGCCGCCGCCGCCATTCGCATCGCCCGCGCCGGCGAGAATCAGCGCCCGGTCGAGGAAATCCGCGAGCCGCGCGAACGCAGCGAGCATCGTGAGTACAACAACAGTGATGCGCCGCGCCGCCGCAACGGTCGCAGCGAGCCGGGCATGGTGCGGTTGATGCTGAACGCGGGTCGTCAGCACGGTATTCAGCCGGGCGACGTGGTCGGCGCAATTGCGGGCGAGACGGGCATTCCCGGTCGCGCGATTGGCGCAATCGACATTCACGCCGATCAGACGTTTGTCGATGTCAAGGACATTCACGTCGATAAGGTGCTGCGCCGAATGCAGCAGCGCACGCTGCGCGGTCGTCAGGTGACGCTCAAGCGCGCCTAGCGCTCCTCGAAATCGATAACAAACGCTCCCGGTCGGGGGCGTTTTTGATTCCACCGAACGGCACCATTTATTGAGGAAACCGGAACGTCAACGTTATAATAAGCCAACTCATGGATCAACAACCGGGATACGATGAACATGGCAATGGTGGGCAAGCGCTATGAGATCACGGACGAACTTGGCGCAGGCAGTATGGGCACGGTCTATCGCGCACTTGACCGTCTGACCGGGCAAACAGTTGCGCTCAAGCAAGTCAACGTGCCTGCCGAGCGTCTGGCCTTTGGGTCACGTGGGGAAGATGACGACGCCCGCGTGACGCTGGCGCAGGAGTTTCGCATCCTGTCCTCGCTGCGCCATCCCAATATCATCAGCGTGCTCGACTACGGCTTTGACGATCAGCGCCAGCCATACGTCACGATGGAACTGCTCGACAACGCGCAAACCGTGCTCGACGCCGGGCAGGATCAACCGCTCGAAATTAAGCTCAATCTACTGGTGCAAGTCCTTCAGGCGCTGACGTACCTGCACCGCCGTGACATTCTGCACCGTGACCTCAAGCCCACGAACGTGCTGGTCGTGAACGGCGTCGCCAAGCTGCTCGACTTCGGCCTGTCGGTCTCCAGCGGGCAGGCGACCGGCGGCGAGGTCGCCGGGACACCCAATTACATGGCTCCTGAACTGTGGACGGGCGGCGCGGCTACCAAACAATCCGACCTGTACGCGTTCGGCGTGATCGCCTTCCGGGTGATCGCGGGACAGCTTCCCTTCACCGCCACCAGTGTCCAAAAGCTCTATCTCGAAGTGCAGAACAAAGCGCCCGATCTGACGCTGCTCGGTGACAACGAGATGCTCAAGTTCGTGATCGGGCGGCTGCTAGCGAAAGACCCAACGGATCGGCTGTCGGACGCAGCACGCATCATCACCCTGCTCAATCAGGCGACCAAGCAGAAATTCACCTCCGAAACGGTCGCCACCCGCGAGAGCTTTCTGCAAGCGGCAGCATTCGTCGGGCGCGAGCAGGAACTCAGCACCCTGACGGGGCTGCTCAACCGAGCGATGAATGGTGTCGGCGGCGCATGTTTGATCGCCGGAGAAAGCGGCGTCGGCAAATCGCGCCTGCTCGACGAACTGCGTACGCGCGCGCTGGTGCAGGGGGCGCTGGTGCTGCGCGGCCAGGCCGTCGGCGAAGGCGGTGCGCCCTATGATCTCTGGCGTGACGCGATTCGCTGGCTGGTGCTGGCAACCAGCCCGGACGAGCGTCAGGCGAGCATCCTCAAGGCGCTCGCGCCGGACATCGCCGATTTGCTCGGTCGCTCGACCGTGCCGGACGCACCGGAAGTCCCGCCGCTGGCGGCCTATACCCGCCTGCTGCTCGCCATCGAAGACCTGTTTCAGGCCGTCCAGCAGCCAATTTTGCTCATTCTGGAAGATTTACACTGGGCGGACAGCGAAAGCCTGACGGTGCTGTCGCGCCTGACGACGCTGGTGCGCAACCTGCCGATGTTCATCGTCGGCAGCTACCGCGACGACGAAAGCCCGAACCTGCCCGTGCTGCTGCCGAGCATGGAAATGATCCACCTGAACCGGCTGACCGTCGAGGAAACCGGGATGTTGACCGAAGCGATGCTCGGCTCGGCAGGACGCAACCCCAACCTGCTGCGCCTGCTTCAACACGAAACGGAGGGTAACGCTTTTTTTCTGGTTGAGGTCGTGCGCGCGCTGGCGGAAGAAAGCGGGCAATTGGACGACGTTGGCAGCAGTCCACTTCCGTCGCGCGTACTGACGGGCGGCGTGCAGGGCGTGATCCTGCGCCGTCTGAGCCACGTTCCAGAGTCGGCACGACCGCTTTTGCAAGCCTCAGCGGTCATTGGGCGACAGCTTGACCTCGACGTGCTTACCGACGTAATGGGGAAGGAAAATGCGCCATACATTAACCAGTGGCTCAATGACTGTGCCGATGCCGCCGTATTGGAAGTGCAGGAGGGCAAATGGCGTTTCGGTCATATCAAGCTGCGCGACGGCGTGTTGAGCGAATTAAAGCAGCCGACTTTGAGCGAACTGCATCGCAAAGTCGCCACCAGTATCGAGTCTGTGTATCAGTACAAGCCGCGTCAGGTTGCGGCGCTGCTGGCCTATCACTGGCGTATGGCGCAGGATGTCGAGCGCGAGGAGCATTTCGCGGCGGTCGCGGGTGAGCAGGCGCTTCACAGCGGCTCGTATCAGGTCGCGCAGGTGTTCCTCAAGCGCGCGCTTGAGCTCCAGAGTCAGGTCGAAAGCTCGAAGCGCAAGGTTGCCCTGCTCAAGCAGCAGCTTGGCGACGCCGTGCTCGCGCTCGGTCAAACGCAGGAAGCGCAGCAGTTGTTCGAGCAAAGCCTCGCCCTCTGCCGCGAGATCAGCTACCGCTGGGGCGTGTCGGCCAACCTAAATCGGCTGGGCATGGTCGCCGCTGGAGCAAAGAATTATCCCCAAGCCTCAGCCTATCTGACCGAAGCGCTCACGATTGCGATGGATGCGCGGGCGTTGACGCTGGCCGTGAGTTCGCTGGCATCGATGGCCGAACTGCTGGCGAAATCGGGCGATAAGAGCCTCGCGCTCGAATACGCGGTGCTGGCGATCAACCACCCCGCCTGTGATGGTCAGACGCACCTTCAGGCCGAGCGCGTGATCAATGATTTGCAAGCGATGCTGCCCAAAACCGATTTCGACGCGGCTTACACACGCGGCAAAGCCCGCGAACTCAAAGAAGTCGTTGCCTCGATTCTGAAAACGTAGATTGGTTTTACACACAGGGGAATTTCTTTGTAGGGGCACGATCGATCGTGCCCCTACGATTTCACGGCTATTTACGAGGTCGTGACGAAGACTGGCTCCGGCATCTTGTCGATGCAGCTTGAGTCCGGCTGTGTGGTCGGGTCAGCCAGAAATGCCTGAATAATCCCCATTGGACAGTCGCCACCGTCAATCGTCCCGTGACCGAGGCCGGGGAACTCGAAGAAAAAGCTGTTGGGCAGCGCATCGGCGGCAGCTTTGCTCCACGCGACCGGCGTTGCTGGATCGTACTCCCCTGCAAGCACCAGCGTCGGCAGATCGCTGGTGACAGCAGTGGATTCGACCTGAGCCTCCGGCGTCATCCTCCAGATTTTGCAGGTATCCCACATCGACTGCACCGAAGCGACCAGGCTATCGCGGAGTTCGGGCGGCGCGGCCTGCGCGTCAGCCATCGCCTTGTCAAAGTCATCGAACGGCACTTCGTCGCTGCACGTGATCGAGTTGAAATCGCCATCGGCGGCAGTCGGATCATCGTCGTTATTCTGCTTGCCGATCACGTGCGAGGACGAGCCATTGTCGAGAATGTCACCCGTTTTCAAACCATCGAGCGGCTGGTAATCGCCCTGACTGGCCGCGTAGATCACCTGCGGGACGTAAGGGATGTTCCAGGTCGCGTACAGGGCCGTGAAGATTTGCTGTACCAGATCATCGCCCGACAGGGTTGCCTGCTCGCCGTCAGAATTGGTGTAGCTGGCCGGGTTATCGTTGAGATCGGCGACAGTCTGGTAAAAGACCTTCTTCAGGTCAGGATAGGCCGTGTCGCAGGCAGAATCGGCAGCGCAGCCCGCAAAAAGCTTGTCGAACGCATCGACTTCCTGCGTGCCTTCCTGCTCCCAATCCCTGATCTGCGGCGGATAGACTGAATCGAGTACGACGCTGCGAATATTGTCGGGATAGTTGCGCATGACTGACAGCGCCAGCCGCGTCCCATAGGAGATGCTGTAAAGATTGTACTGATCGTAGCCAAGCTCCTGCGCGATGTCGGCTACATCATCCGCCGATTGAATCGTCGTGTAGTCCGTCAGATGAGCGGTTTTGGCGAGCTTATCATAGCACTGCTGGGCGGCATCATCGGCATCGGACGAATCGCATTTGAGCGCTGGCTTGGAATAGCCTGTGCCGCGCTGGTCAAACAGGATGACGTCGTGGTCGGCGCGGAAAGCGTAATCGACCCAATCATTGATCTCACTGAGCGCGCTGTCGCCCGGCCCGCCGGACAGATAAATAATGGGGTCGGGCGCGGGGTTATCGCCTGTGCTGTGCAGAATGGCAACGGCGAGCTGAATCTGCTTGCCACTGGGGTCGTAGTGATCCTCTGGCTCGGTCAGGTAGCCACAGGTGATCGTCTGCCCCTCGGTTTCACCGTCAGGCAGGTCGAACGGGCATTTGGCCGACTGGAAATTCGAGCTTTGCCGCGCCAGCACTGGCGCGCTGAACAGAAACAAACAAGCGAGCAAGAACAGCAGTTTGCGCATGATCGCCTCAACAAAGGGACACAGATTTACTCGATCAGTATATAACGGACGGCAGTTTACTGCCTTAATTTTTCCAGCACGAGGAAATGCGAGAGGCCGAACGTGTCGAGCGGCGTCCCTTCGACGCCTTGCAGTACGCCGCGCAGTACCTTCCCTGCTCCACCAAAACGCGCAATCAGGTTGTCGTATGCGCCGTAAATGCGCTGATGCGTGACGACACGAACAGGCAAGCCGTCAAACAGGCGCAGCAGCCCGCGCCTGGTGTAGGCGCGTACATGCGGCGCGAGCCGATTGCGCGCCGCGTCGGGCAGGTAATTGATCAGCGGGGTGTTGCCGAAGTGATACTCGCCGCGCCAGTAATGGCCGTGCGTCTCAAAGAAGTACCAGCGATTCGGCACGAAAATCACCAGCCGACCACTCGGCTTGAGCACGCGAATTAGCTCGCGTGCGGACGCACGATCATCCGCGACGTGTTCGAGCGTTTCGTGCGAGAGGATCGTGTCAAAATAGTTGGATGGATACGGCAGATGCTCGTTGGCAGCGACGACGGCGTGCGGCGTATTGGCCTGCGCTTCGAGCGCGCGATCAAACTCGTACTCGATGCCCTCAACGTGCGGCGTATAGCGCTCGATGAACTTGGAGGTATACATGCCGACGCCGCAGCCCGCATCCAGAACGTAAGCGTCCTTGAGCGTCGTCCAGTGGGCGATCATCTGCAAGCGGCGCTCCTGCCCCGCGCGCCAGACGTAGCTTGGTTCACCGCGCAGCGCGGCTAAATCAGACGGCATGAAGTCTCCTGGCAATGAGGACTAAGGACTGAGGACTGCATTAAAGACAAAGCCTTTATACGCGATATGATAACGGGTTGCAAGATAAAATAAGGGCACCTAGCCGTGCGCCCCTACGCAATCTCCTAACAGCGTGCGATTTCACTCAGGCTTCATACCTCAGTCCTCAGTCCCCAGTTTTCAGTCCTCAGTCCTGTTTTTCCTCAGCACTCAGCCCTTGATTTCAGAGGTACGGCTGGCGGTTGTCCCCACGCTCGATGCGGGCAGCGGCGGCCAACGCGAGCTTGGTTCTTGGACGACCAAAGCCCGTCGCAGCAGCAACGGCGTCCTGCGACTTGAGCGGCAGAATGATCGTGATGGTCGTGCCTTTGCCCTTCACGCTGTCGATGCGCAGCGTGCCATCGAGCAGTTCGGCGCGCTCGCGCATATTGACCATCCCCAGACTGGAGCGCGACTCGTAGTTCTCCTGAACCGCCTCCACGTCGAAGCCGACGCCGTTATCGGCAATCTGGACAATCGCCATCTCTTCCTGACGCATCACGGTCACACTGATCAGCTTGGCTTTAGCGTGCTTGCGGGCGTTGTTGACCGCTTCCTCGGCGATGTCGAAGATCACGCCCTGCTGCTGGAAGTCGAGGCGCTCCTCGACGCTCGGCTCGACGCGGGTAGCGACCGCCTGCTGGTGCATCTCGTAGGTCTTGGTCGCCAACTGGTTGAGCGCCGCCGATAAGCCCTGCGTCTCCAGCACCAGCGGACGCAGCGTAAAGAGCATGTGGCGGATTTCGCTGGTCGTGCGCCGCGCCAGTTCCTCGACCTTCTTGATCTCGTCGGGAACCTGCTCTGGCGACTTCTTGAACAGCTTGTTGATGTAGCTCATGCGCATGGCAATCGCGGCGACGCTCTGTGTCGGCCCGTCGTGCAGATCACGGGCGAGCTTCTTGCGCGCCTCTTCATCGACATCGACGATCCGCTCTTTTTCCTCGATCAGATTGTGATAGAGGACGGCATTTTGCAGCGCCAGCGTCGCCTGAATGCCGAGCGCCATCAGCAGTTCGCTGTGTTCCTGCGTGAAGGCGTTGGGCGTATCGCTGCCGTAGAGCAGCACGCCGAAGTTATCGAAGCCCGCGCGCAGCGGAATGCAGAGCAGCGATTTGCAGCCCTGAAAGCCGACGAAATTTTGCAGTTCCGGGTCTTCCATTGCGTTGGAGCCGAATACAGGCATCGCTTCCTTGAGCGCCTGCCCGACAATACCTTCCTTGCCGGAGATCACGCGCAGTTCGTCGCCGCGTGTGAAGCGGCGCGAGGAAACAACGTGCAGCTTGTTGTCATCGACGTGAAACAGGAAAATTCCGGCGAACAGGCTCGATGCCTCACGCTCCGGCAGGCGCAGCCCCAAACGCCCGGCCTCGATCACCGCGTCGAGGACTTTCTTGTAATTGAGCGTCGCGCTCATGGTGTAAGTCAGTTCGGAGATTGCGCGAGTGCGTTGACGAATATCCTGAAGATTCCTGTCCTGCGAGGTATCCAGTTCGCCAATTCTGCGCCGCAGCCCACTCAGTTCGAGATCATAGGCTCCACTGGCAAGCCCGGCCAGCAGCGCCAGCAGAAACAGCGCCGTCAGCCCAGCCTCGCTGCCCGTTTGCGTGATCAACCCAACCGCCGTTATTACCGTGAACACGGCGACCGCCTGCGCGATGTTCCAACGCAGACTCGGCTGCATCACCCCAGCGATCAGCAAACCGCCCCCACCTGCCGCGATCACGAAGACATTACCGCGCGCAAGTACAGCAAATAGCCCCGCCAGAACCAGATCGCCACAGAAAAGCACAGCCGAACGCAGGGCGCGCGCAGGCGCGAACATGCCGATCAACAGCACGATCCCATTAATCACCGCACCGATGATGAATACCCCTGCCAGACCCTCGGCGTTGTAAGTTCCAATGGAGGCCCGAAAGAACAGGAGCGCTGCGCAGGCGATCACCAGTACGAGCCAGCGCGAGCCGAACACGATCCAGTCGCGTTCGGCCAATCTTCCATTGTGCATAAATCCTCCGCCGGTCACTGGCGTGAGTGCCAGACGCGCGGGACGGGCAAATCTGCCCGACAATGACGCTTTGGCTGCTCTTTCATTATAAGGCTGGCTCCAGTGTCGCTCAATTGCGAAATGCCACATAGAATACCAATTTTGTATAGAGACCAATGCCTGAGACAATTAATAAAAATCTAAATAAATCGTGAGAGGTGAGACGAATTAATTAAATTTGTTATATATTGGAGACATGAGTTCGCAGGAAGGAGTGAATGAATCATGGCTAAGACAGTAGTGGCACTCTTTGACGATTTCGACAACGCTCGTAGCGCTGTTGAAGCGCTGGTTGACGCTGGTTTTGACCGTGACGACATCAGCCTGGTTGCAAACGACGCGACCGGCGAGTACGGTCGCTATATCAAGGATGGCACTTACGACGAGGACGTGACTGCCGGTGAAGGCGCGGGCTTCGGCGCGGTCGTTGGCGCGCTGGTCGGCCTCGGTGTCGCCTTAATCCCCGGCATTGGCCCGGTGTTGGCGGCTGGCCCGCTGGCTGCCGCCCTGTTCGCAGGGATCGGCGCGGCCTCAGGCGCGGTGACGGGTGGGATTGTCGCCGGGCTGGTCGATTTCGGTGTTCCAGAAGAACACGCCGAGCGCTACGCAGAAGGCGTGCGGCGCGGCGGCACACTGGTGACCGTTCACGTGGTGCAGGACGAGTGGGCGGAACGCGCGCAGAGCGTCCTCAATCGCTACAGCCCGGTCGATCTGAACGAGCGCAGCAGTGAATGGCGTTCGAGCGGCTGGACGAACTACGACCACGAGGCCGCGCCGCTGACCGCTGAGCAAATCCAGCGAGATCGGGTCTATAACACCAGCGCGAGCGGCGCAGCGCCGTCTGCGACCACCACGCCCGTTGCTTCGCCGACCGTGACGGTACAGCCCTACTCGTACTACGAGCCGCGCTTCCACACTGACTACGACAAGAACTATGCCACCTCCGGCGACGACTACACCATGTATGACCCAGCCTATCGCTACGGTTATACGCTGGCCGTCGATCTGCGCTACCGCGATGCGACCTGGGCGCAGATTGAGCCGGAAGCGCACCGCTACTGGGACGAAAATTATCCCGGCACGTGGGATCGCGTCAAGGACAGCATCCGTGACGCCTGGGAAGAAGTCACCGGGCGTTAATTCAAGCGGAGTGGAAGCGGGAGCGGGGGTTTCTCGCAGAGATTTAGCGGTAGCAGCGAACAGGCGGCCAAGTGGTCGCCCGTTCGCGTTTTGTCGCATCATTAACGCTCTAACCCAAGTTGATCGCTTGCCCCGCCCGACGCTGAAAGCATCGGGCTACGAAACCCAAGCCTGCTGAAGCAGGCTAATAAAAACCCGTCCACTGAATTTGCCAGCCGTCTTTAGACAGCTTGAATTCCTAGCCAGAGGCTTTGAGCCTCTGGCGACGAAAGCGGAATCGTCTCTCAAATCACTCAATGGTGCGCCCTACAGTCAATCGAACGCCACCAATCCATTGAGCTTCTGGACGATGCTATCGCCAATGCCTTTGACCGCCGTGAGCGATTGAAGATCAGCGAAGGGGCCATTGGCGGTGCGATAGTCGATGATGCGCTGTGCCAGCGCGGGGCCAATCCCCGGCAGCGTTTCGAGCTGTTCAAGCGTGGCGCTGTTGACGTGAACGAGCGTATCCGCAGTTTGCGCCTGACCGCCGCTGCTGTTGTCAACAATCGGCTGATCGCTCTCCCCTATCTGATAGACGTGGATGTGATCGCCGTCGTGGAGCGGCGCGGCCAAATCGATCCGCTCCAGATCGGCATTGGCAGACGCGCCCCCCGCTGCGTCGAGCGCATCCTTGACGCGGCTGCCCGCCGCCAGCGTGACCACGCTCCCCGGCTGATTGACCGCGCCGGTGATATAGACAGTCACAGGACTGGGTGTTACCGTTGGCACAGGCGTTGAGGTGGGCGGCGGTGGATTAATCGTGATGACGACAGGCGCGGGACGTGAGGCGATCAGCAGGAGCGCGCCGCCGACCACCGCGACGGCAACCACCAGCAGCGCGGCGATCAGCGAAGGAGAAAGCGATGAGCCGCGCCCACTGCTCATTTAGCGATCTTTCAGGCGATAGACGAATTTCAAGCCCGACCAGACCGGATCGATAGCCGCGACTTTGACATCGACCAGTCCCTGCGCCAGCCCAAACGCGCGAATCACGTTCTCATCGAGATCGGTTGGCACGTTCGAAGCTTGTTTCGGCCATGAAACCCAGAGCATCCCGTTGAGCGCCAGCGCTTCCTTGAAGCCGGGAAACAGGTCGTCCAGTTCCGAGCGCCGCTTGAGAAACAGATGGATGAAATCGAGCGATTTCGGCGTTAGCTCCTTCGGCGCGCTCACCTCCGGCAGCGTGTAACCCTGCGGCGGATTGACAATCGCCACCACCATCCCGGCCTTGACGCCGAGCTTATCGATCAATGAGCGTTTCGAATACCCAGCAATGTTCATCGGTGCTCCTGAATTCGGTCGGGCGGACGATTGACGATCACCACATTGGAAAAGACCTGCTGATTGGGGATCAGGATAGTTTTGCCGTCGGCTTCGAGCGTGGTGTAACGCAGATCGATGTTGACGACTACGCCCTCGTTATTGTTGTTGGAAAGCTTGACCGTATCGTTCAGGCGGAAGGGATGGTAAACCAGAATCAGCACGCCGGAGACCATGTTCGCCAGCACCGGTTGAAGCGCCAGACCAAGCGCGAGGCTGGTCAGCCCCAGCCCCGCCACCAGCGCCGACACATTGATGCCGAGCGTGCCAAGCGCTGTAATCAGCCCGATGATCAGGATGAACAGGCGCGCGCTGTCCGCCAGCAGTTTGCGCACGATCACATCGACTTTGGCAGTATTACCCAACCGCGTGATGACCCGACCGATGGCGATACTCGCCAACCAAAACAGAATAAAGACGACCAGTCCTGCCAGAATCGTCGGGACGAACAGGATGATGTTGTTGCCAAGCTGCTGAATCGGCGTCAAGTCGGGCATGGGCGACGGCTTCGCTTATTAGTAGCGGCGCACGAGCGAACGATAGACAGTCGGCTGGCGGTTCTGAATCTGCTGATATTCTTCGCGGTTGCGGCGCACGTCGTCGAGGTCGATGCGGGCGACGGCGAAGCCTTCGAGCGGCGCTCCGGTTGCTTCATCGGTCTCGCTTGCCAGCGACGCGTGAATCTCGCCGCGCGGCCCGACGACCATGCTCTCGCCGCCGAAGGTCAGCGTCACGTCTTCGCCGATGCGGTTCGCGCCGACCATGAACAGCGAGTTCTCGTAGGCGCGGGCGCGCATGTAAGTTTTCCACTCATCAATCGCCGAGGCTTCCCAGTTCGCCAGCACGCAGATGATCTCCGCCCCATCGAGCGCGAGGCTGCGCGCCACTTCGGGGAAAGCCAGATCGTAGCCGATCATCAGGCCGATGCTGCCGAGTTCGGTCTCGATCACGGGCATCTTGAAGCCCTCGCGGAAAGCCATGCGCTCCTCGCCGCGCAGGTGAACTTTGTTGTACATCTCGGCGAGATCGCCTTCCGGCCCGATCAGGATGGCCGAGTTGTAGAGGACGCTCTCGACTTTCTCTTTGGTGACCATGCCGAAGGCGACGTAAACGCCATACTCGTTGGCGCGCTGGGCGATCAGGTTGACGGTTGGGCCGGGAACGCGCTGCGCCAGTTCGGTGAAGCGCAGGCCGAGTTCGTAGCCGCTGGTGATCAACTCAGGAAAAACGATCAGATCGACCTTTTGCTGCGAGGCGATCTTGGCGATCATATCCGACATCTTGACCAGATTGTCCTCGGCCTCACCGAGCTTGGGCTTCATTTGCACGACTGCAACGGTAATTTCACGCATGGGTTGTCCTTTTGGAAAGCGTGATGCCCGTAGGGGCGACCTGGCAGGTCGCCCCTACAAAACAACACTCATTCGGTTGAGCGAATTATACGTTCATTGTAGCGAAAAATCGCCAAATCATCGATTTTTACGCAGATCGGCCAGATAGCTTTCGAGGCTTTCTGGCAAGGGGGAATTATAGCACATTCGTTCTGATTTGCGAGGTTGATCGAAGCACAGCCGCGCCGCGTGCAGAAATGGGCGGTTCAGGCTGGCTTTGCGATAGCCGTACAGCCGATCCCCGACAATCGGGCAGCCGATAAACGCCATATGGACGCGGATTTGATGGGTGCGCCCGGTCAGCAGCCTGACCTGCACCAGCGCCTTGCCATCGGCGAAGCGCTCGATCACCGTGAATTCGCTGATGGCGGTGCGCCCGCCGCGCTGCACGCTCATTTTGCGGCGGTTGGCGGGATCACGACCAATCGGCGCGTCGATGCGCCCGGTCGCGGTTTTGGGCGCGCGTTCGAGCAGCGCGATGTAGACCTTCTCGACGGTGCGTTTCTGGAACTGCCCCATCAATCGGTGCAGCGACGGCGCGTTCTTAGCGACCAGAATCAGGCCGCTGGTGTCTTTGTCGAGGCGATGAACGATGCCACGCCGTTTGGGAGCATATTTCATCTGCGCGATCTGCGGCCAGCGCGCCAGAATCGCGTTGACGAGCGTGCCGTTCGGGTTGCCCGCGCCGGGATGCACGACCAGTCCGGCGGGCTTGTCGATCACGGCGAGATCGTCATCCTCGTAGACGACCGTCAGCGGGATCGGTTCCGGCTCGACCGAGTTATCTTCGGCGGCTTCGGGCAGGGTCACGATGACCCGCTCGCCGCCCTTGAGCTTGACGCCCGCCTTGATCAGCGCGCCATCGACCGTCACCTGCCCGTCGCGGATCAAATTCTGCACCTGCGTGCGCGTCAGACGTTCACCGACGTGCGCGGTCACGATCTTGTCAAGCCGTTCGCCGGGAGAATCGGCGGTAAATTCGATTGAGTCAGTCATACCAGCGCCACTTGCCATTTCGACGAAATTTTGGACTTTATGCTAAAATGAAACCAAAGTATAACTGGGAGGAAAATGCTGGACTCGCTCGATTTAGCCCACGATATTGTCGATGCCGTCGAGAGCAAGAAGGCCGAGAACATCGTCCTGCTCGACCTGCGCCCCGACGCGATTATCGCCGATTTTTTCGTCATCTGCACCGGCAACAGCGACCGCCAGATCAAGGCGCTGGCCGATGGTGTGCGCGAAGCGATCAAGGAAAAATACAGCCGTCTGCCTGCGTCCGTCGAAGGCAAGTCGGAAAGCGGCTGGGTGCTGATGGACTACGGCGACGTGCTCGTTCACATTTTCAGTGAAGAACAGCGCGAATTCTACAATCTGGAAGGCTTCTGGAAACAGGCCAACGTGCTTCTGAGCATCCAATAAGGGCAGGTCTGAGACCTGCCCCTACAACAATCCCCTAGCCTACTTCTCGAAAATCCAGGGATCGGTGACGCGCGGCCACGCGACCAGTTCTTCGGCTGCGAAGAAGTTGGCGACTTCGATTTGGCCGTTCTCCGGGCTGTCCGAGCCATGCACCAGATTGCGCCCGATTTCGAGCGCAAAGTCGGCGCGGATCGTGCCAGCGGCAGCTTTGGCGGGGTTAGTCGCGCCAATCGTGCCGCGCGCTGCCTCGACCGCGTTCGTGCCTTCCAGCGCGATCACGATCACGGGCGCGGAGGTGATGTAGCTCACCAAGCCCTCGTAAAACGGCTTGCCCTGATGAACAGCGTAGTGCTTCTGCGCCAGCGCCTGCGAAACCTGCATGAACTTCATGCCGATGATGCGCAGACCCCGCTGCTCGAAGCGGCGCAGGATTTCGCCGGACAACCCGCGCTGTACGGCATCCGGCTTGATGATGATCAGTGTGCGTTCCACAAAGAACTCCTCATGATGAAAGCGCTCGACAGCCATAAGTAGGGGCGACCTGGCAGGTCGCCCCTACAAAACCATCTCACGTATGTTGTCAACAGAAGCAGAATTATATCTGATTCAGCGCTTCGCGGTAAGTGTTGAGCGCCTGCTGGAGCTTGCCCTGCCGCATCAGCCCATCGCCCAGCACGCGATACACGGCAGGCGTCGTCTTATACGACTTGACCAACTGGCTCAGTTCCTCAACCACTGCATCGATGCCTGAGTTGGTGCGGATCATCGACTCGTATTCGGCCAGCGCGCCTTCAAGATCACCGCTCTGCTCCCGATCCCGCGCGCGTTCGATCACCTCAGCGACCGGGCCGGTCGGCGCGGCGACGCGTGGCTGAGGCGGCTGAACAGGTGGGTGACCTTCGGTCGCCTGGCGCGGTGCGGGCGCAGGCGTGACGGGTTTCGGCGGCGGCGCTTGAACGACAGGCGCGGGCGGCGTGTAGGCTTCCACGACTGGCTCGTCGTATTCCGGCTCGATCACATCATCCTGTACCGAAATCGTCTCGACCAACCAGTCGGGCACATCCTGCGGTGAAACCGAGGACTCGACTTCCTTCAACCAGTCGGGCATCTCCTCGAAGACGTTGGTCGGCACAGGCTCGGCTTCTTCCTCGCCCCGCTCAAAGCCCGTGACCCATTCGGGAATGCCCTGCGGCTGACCTGCGGTCAGCCCGTTTTCCGCCGGGAGCGGCGCATCTTCAAGCTCGATAGTCTCCTCGTAAGGCGTCTGCCCTTCGACGGCGGCAATGCGCGCCGGATCGTTGACATTCTGCTCGTACCATTCCGGCACGGCGTTGACATCAGCTTCACCGCCCTGCTCATATTCCTCGTCGAACGCTTCGACCCAGGGATCGCTGGTATCGACCTCAATCGGCGGCGCAGATGGTTGTTCCTGAATAATCGGCGCAACATCGACGGGTGTGAGCGGCTCACTCTCCTCGAAAATGCTGTCAATGTCGCTGGCCGAAGCATCGCCCAGCACGTCCTGACGCAACCAGTCGGGCATATCGACGCTCGCGGGCGCTTCAAAGAGCTGGTCAATCGGCTTGGTCGGCGTCGGTGCAGCGGGGGGTGGCGCGGCGGGCATCAAATCTGAGAGCCAGTCGGGAATTTCCGCAGGCGCGAGCGGCGCATCGAGATCGAGTTCACCTTCATCAGCATCTTCCGGCGTTTCCGCCATCTGATTGGTTGTTTCGTCGAGAAACTTCTGCATCTGCTCGCGCGTGACGGTGCCGCTCGACAGCGCATCCTCAATCGCCGTCATCGACAAGTTGTCAGGAGCTTCGTCTTCAGGCTGAGTCGCCAGCACGCCCGATTCGCTGTAGCCCTGCTCGCCAGCCAGTGAGTTCAGGAAATCGGCGGGATTTTCGGGCGCGGCGGGTTCGGGGCTGCGCCGGGTCGGTGGGGTATCGAACGAGAACGGTTGATAATCTTCCTGCTCGACTTCGGCGGCCTGCGCCTGCGGAATATTCAGACTTGCGCCCGTCGTGAGTTCTTCATCTTTTGCGCCCTGCCGTTTGGCGAGTGTCTCCAGCCATTCCATCGGGTTGACATTCTCGGCAAACGGATCGAGCTTCTCGGATTCTTCTTCGTCTTCCGTTTCGATGCTGCCCAGATGCTCCAGCGACGGCTCCGCGACCTGTGAGCGGGCCAAATCCTCTAACCACGTCATTGGGTTGGAAGGCGCTTCCGGTGCGGCGGTCGGCGTGTGTGTCGCAGAGGGGATGTCAGATAGGTCGAGATTGAATAGTTCCTCCCCCTGATCGGCAGCGAGGCTTTCCAGCCACGCGAGCGAGCTATCATCGCCTGCTGAAGGCGCGGGCGGCGCGGGCGGCGGAACCGGAGATCGCGGCGGCGCTGCTGGCATCGAAGGCGGCGTCGGAATTTTGGTCGGTGCTGGCCGCTCGCTCATCGATGGCGGCGCGGGTGGCGCGGGCGGTCTTGCCGTCTGCGCAGGCGGAGGTGGAGGCGTGACCGGCGGTCGCTGCGGCTGTGAGACAGGCGGCGCAGGCGGCGGCGATACGCGCGACGGCTGCGCAGGTGCAGGCGGAGTCGGCTGTGGGCGAGCAGGTGCGATCCGCTCCTGACTCGACGCGGCAGGCGGCGCAGGCGGTCGCGAAACAGGGGGCGCGGGCGGCGTCTGAGCGCGCGGCGGAGGCGGGGCAGGCGGCGGAACGGTCGCGGGCTTTTCCGGCGCTTTGGGCGCAGGCGATTGCGCCTCCATCGGCTGGGTTTTCTCCTGACCGTAGGGCACGTAACCCGGCTCGTCGATCACGACTGTGTTCGGATCGATTTCGGCGATGTCCATATCGGCGGAAGTCGTAAAGCCTTCGGATGCACCCTGACGTTTCGCCAGAGTCTCCATCCAAGCCATGATTTCTTCCTGCGACATGTTGTCAAAATCGGGCATGTTGTCGGACATTATCGGTCTCTCTCAGGCAATTTAGCGCAGCCATTCCGGTACATCAGCGTCAGTGTCATCCGAAGGCCAATCAGGTAAATCATCATCGACCTTGCCGGTTCCTGCTTGCGAATTCGTCGGCGCGAGCCAGCTTGGTGGATTGGAGAAGGCGTAGGCAGGACGCTCGCCCGCCGCAACTTCCTGATCGACCATCTCGGCAACCCAGGCAAACTCACGTTTGTCCGCGATGGGTTCTTCCTCTTCCAGCGCGTCCGGTTCGTCCTGCTCGACCTCGTAATCGACATCCAGCCCCGGAACCATCGCGTTGAGCCAGTCCGGTGCGTTTTGAGCCGGGCTGGTTTCCAGAGCTTCCTCATGCGTCTCGTCAGCTTCAGTTTCATTGTCGCTAATGTCGTGCGCCTCGTCAAACACGGCGTCGCTTGCCTCAGCGATTGGCTCTGGTGTTTCGACTGCTTCTGGCTGCGACTCTTCTGCGACAGGCTCGGATTCGCTCTCAGGTTCAGCGGTGGGTTCGGACGTAGGTTCTTCAACCTCGTCCATCCAGTCGAATCCCTGATCAGCCGCCGCTTCCGGTTCAGCTTCCAGATCACCCTGCTCCGGCGCAGCCTCCACCAACCAATCCGGCATGGTCTCTGCAATGGCTGGCTCTGCTTCCTCATTGTCCGACGTTGGCGCAAGCTCTGACAGCCAATCCATCGATTCTTCCGCAACGGGTTCGGCTTCCGCGTCTGGTTCCGGCTCAGAGAGCGAATCTTCGCTCATCCACGTAAATTCGGGGTCGGCAGAGAGATCAGAGACAGCGGCAGGTTCCAGTTCCGGCTCGGCTTGCTGATCATCCTGCTCCGGTTCGAGTTCAGATAGCCAATCAGGAGTTTCCTCGGAGACCGCTTCGGCTTCCGGCTCCGCCTCGATTTCGCTTTCCGCATCGACGTGTTCCGGTTCCAGCGACGCCAGCCAATCCGGGACTTCTTCTGCCACAGCAGGTTCCGCTTCGGCTTCTGGTTCGGCGTCCTCAGTCATCCACGTATATTCGGTTTCCGGCGTGACTTCAGCGGCGGCCTCTGTTTCTGGCTCCGACTCTACATCGGCATGTTCCGGTGCCAGCGATGCCAGCCAATCCGGGACTTCTTCCGCAGCAGCAGCAACCTCCGCTTCGGCTTCTGGCTCGGCATCCTCAGTCATCCACGTGTATTCGGCTTCCGGCGTGATTTCAGCGGCGGCCTCTGTTTCTGGCTCCGATTGCTTGAGGTCAAGCGCCGTCAGCCAGTCGGGGGCTTCTTCCGCAACGGCGGACTCCGCTTCTGTTTCCGCCTGCGACAGCGCATCCTCGCTCATCCATGCGAACTCGTCGTCCGCTCCGAAGGCGCTCGGCGTTTCCGGCTCCGCTTC
>DASZXN010000336.1:0-12583 GCA_035545875.1 Phototrophicaceae bacterium | reverse complement strand
CGCGAGATAGCACAGGTGCGTCCCCTGCCCTAAATATTCCTGCGTGATCTGGACTTCGAGGCTCAGATTCGTCTTGGGCATCGCCCCGAACAGCGGGTGAAACGGTTCGCGCGGCTGAAAGTCGATTGGCCCGTTCTTGACCTGCACCAGCACGTTCTCGCGGAACTGACCATCGAGCGGCGTTAGTTCGGCGTAGGCTTGCTTGGCGCGATCATCAAGAATTTGGCTGTTGTAGATAAAGGCGCGCCAGTGAACGATCCCGCCATAGGGAGCGAGTGCGTCCGCCAGCAGAGTCGCGCCGTTGGCCTGGGTGCGACCGTAATCGCCCGGCCCCGGCTGACCCTCCGAGTTGGCCTTGACCATCCAGCCGCCGAAATCGGGAATCAGCGCGTAAATCTCGTCCGCTTTGGCCTTCCACCACGCGATTACCGCCGGATCGAGCGGATCGGCACTCGATAGGCCGCCCAACTCCATCGGCGCGCTGAAGCGTGCCGAAAGATAGACACGGATTCCGTAGGGACGGAACACGTTTGCCAGCGCCGCCGCCTTGATCAGATAGCCATGAGTCAGGCTCAACGCTTTGGCATTGACGTTGTTCAGTACCGCCCCGTTGATCCCGACCGAAGCGCAGGCGCGGGCGTAATCGACATAGCGCGACGAGACGTAATCCGGCAGTTTGTGCCAGTCCCACAGCGAGAATCCGGCATAGCCGCGCTCAATCGTACCGTCGAGGTTGTCCCAGTGATTGAGCAGCCGGTATTTGATCTTGGGCGCGCTTGCTACAGGGATGTCCACGAGCGGCTTGTGGGTTTGCAGATGGCGCAGCAGATGAAACACGCCGTAGAGCACGCCAACGTCGCTGAAGGCGCTGATGGTGACTCCGCGCGCCGGATCGAACTCAATGCTGAAATGGTCTTGCTGAAAAATCGGATCGTTCGGCTCTGCGCCGAGCGGGACGCTGCCCATTGTAAAGGCGAACAGCGCATTTGGTGTCGTCACCCGATTCACCAGCGGGATCGGCTGACCAAGCAGTCCGCTCAAGCCGCGCAGCAGTTCGTCGCGGGCAGCGACCAGCGTCGGCGTATGCGCGAAAAAGTAAATCTGCTGGATCGCCGCGCGATATTCGGCCAGCCGCTCGGCATTATCGACCTGCGGATAGCGCAGCCAGAGTTCGTAACCGTCTTCGGGAGCGGGTCGAGCCATCATATTACCAGTTCTGCGCCAGATGTTCCGCCGCGCGAAAGGCCAGCGCCATCACCGTCAGCACGGGATTGAAGCCGCCGTTGGTCACGTGAACCGAAGCGTCCATCACGAACAGATTGTCGTGACCATGCACCCGCCCCCAGCGATCCACGACGGAAGTTGCGGGATCGTCACCCATGCGACAGGTTCCTGCCTGATGCTGCCCGCCGGAGAGATACAGTTTCGGCGGCTCGCCCCACACCTTGACCGCGCCGGACGCACGCAGCCATTCGCGGGCGCGCTGGTGCATGAACGCCGCCGTTTTGACCGTCTCAGGATGCGTCGTGCCGGAGAGATGCGCCACCGGAATCCCGTGTGCGTCACGCACCTGCGGGCTGACCGTCACGCGCGCGTCCGGGCTGGAAATTTCCTGGACTGGCCCAGTGATGTCGGCGACGCGGGTATAATTCTCGCGCATGAAATGCTTGTTGGCGGCGCCCCAGCGCGGCAGATCGGGCGGGAGCTTGCGCTTCCAGAAGATGATCGGCAGCACAATGAACTCGTCGGCCAGCATCCCGCCGCCGACAATGCCGTCGTTGCCGTGATTGAACTGGCAGGTCGCGGTCGTCACGCCGGGGCCAATCCCGTCCTACACCGGATCAGGAAAGAGGCCGACCGCGCCGGGGTAGTAATGCCCCTGCAAATGCCGCCCGACCTGATCGCGGTTGTTGCCGAGGCCGTGCGGCTCATTCGCGGACGTGGAGTTGAGCAGCAGCCGTGCCGATTCAATCGCGCCCGCGCTGACAATCACCACGTCGGCGCTGACTTCGACGCGAGCGCCGCTTGCATCAAAGTAGATCACGCCCGTGACGCGGCCTGCCTCGCTGACGGCGATCCGCTCGACCAGCGCGCCGCTGACGAGATCGCAGTTACCCGATGCTAAGGCTCGCGCGATCAGGGTGTTCTGCGTGCCGTTCTTGGCATCGACCGGGCAGGCGAAGCCGACACAGTGTTGACAGTGGATACAGCCGGGGCGACCGTTGTAGGCTTCCGAATTAATCAGCAGCGGCACCGGGTTGATCGACCAGCCGAGCGCCGCCGCGCCAGCGCGCATGGTCTTCCCCTGCAAATTGAGCGAAACCGGCGGCATCGGATAGGGCTGATCGTAAGCGGGCAGATGCTTCATCTGCGCCGCGTCGCCGCTCACGCCGATTTCCCACTCCGCCTGCTGATAATATGGCGAAAGCTCCTCATAGGTGATCGGCCAGTCGGCGAGCGAGCTGCCTTCCGGCACGCCGTAAATGCTCGCCATGCGGAAATCCTGCGGCATGAAGCGCCACGCCTGCCCGCCGTAGACGCGCGTGCCGCCGCCGACCGTCGCGGCGTTGGCGTTGTAGCGACCATCGTGCGGCGATACTATGACCTCGCCGTTGGAATCTTCGTAAACGCGCGGGTTGCCGTCGATGTCCGGCCCAGCGTTGTGACCATACTGCGAAAGGCGCTGGTTGCGCAGATGATCGCGCCCGACCTGCTCGAAGGAAAGCAGCCGCCCGCGTTCGAGCAGCAGCACCTTTTTTCCGGCTTCCGCCAGCATCCCCGCCGCGATTCCGCCGCCCGCGCCCGCGCCAACAATAATTGCATCATAGTGACTCATTCGCGCACCTCGAAGCCGATCATCTGCCACGAAACCGCGTCGAGGTTGCCGCCATTGGCCGGATCGCTGTAGTAACCCTCGGCGCAGTGATCGACCACGCGGCGAAACCACAGCACCGGATCAATCGGCCAGGCGGTTGTGATTTTGCCCGCTTCGATTCGTGCGAGCAGTTCATCCTGAACGGTCGTCGGCAGGCGGTCAAATGGGGCGTTGTAAACCGCGTGAGATTCCCTATCGAGCGCATCAAGGCCGAGCGCGTAAATCGGCAGCATGGCTTTGAGATCGCCCTCGAACTGGCGGGCGAGATAAGCGCCGACGCCGCCCTCCCACCCGCCGGGATCATCGTCCGCCGGGATAATTCGGTTGACGAGGGTTTGCAGCAGTTGGAGTTGGCGCGGAGTCAGCATAAGCCATCCTACCCTGTCACTAGGCGCATGGTGGAGCGCCCGACACGCAAATTAGACTTCGATCCCCGTTTTTCTCCCCTCTCTGAAGTCGGCTGAGGGGGTAAGACATACGCGGTGATCTCGTAGGGACGAGACAAGTCTCGTCCGTTGATGCGGCACTTTTGAGCGATACCCGGCAGCGGACGCGCTAAATCGCGTCCCTACCATGCCCACCTCTAACTTACTCTCCCCCTTCATCCCTGAAGTCGGGGAGGGGTCGGGAGTGGGGTCAAAAAACACCTACACCGTCACCGATTTTTCCGTCGTCGGCTCCAGCACGTCGCCGAGCGACACGCCGAGCACGATGAGGCCAATTCCGCCCAACACGGCATACGTGATCACGGCAGCGCCGTGATACAAAAAGCCGAGCGTCGTCGCGGCCAGCGCGCTCATCTGCACGGCGTCACCCGCGACCCGCACCGCGCCCTCGAACGGGCCAATCGAGGCGAGGCTGACCGGAATGGCGATGCTGAACGAGGCCAACGTCACGCCGAGCAGTGCCGCTTCCCACAAATCGATGCCGCTGATGGAAAGCGCGCGTTCCAGCGCGTAAAAAGTGATCAGCGGCATCAGCCAGCAGACCAGCGACCAGCCAATCGCGTGAACGGCGCGGCCTGCGTCGGTCAGCGGGCGAATGCCATCCAGCACTTCATCGACGCGGCGGCGCAGATTGAGCCGCCGGAGTGCCGGAACCCGCTGTTCGAGCCAGATCAGTACGCGATCCGCGACCTGCGGATAGCGCGCAAAGACCATGATGGCGACAAAGGCGATCAGCGCGAGCGCGCCGAAGGCTTCGGCGGCTTGCGTGATGGCGGCGGGAGCCGAGGGCAGCCGCGCCAGCGCGATTGCCAGCATGATCACGACAATCACCACGTCGAGCAGCCGCTCGACGACAATGCTGGTCGCCGCCGTGACAATCGGCACGCCGGAGCGCGTCGCCAGCAGGGTACGCGCGACTTCGCCCGCGCGCAGCGGCAGTTGATTGAGCAGCATCGTCACGTTGAGGATGTGAAAGGCTTGCATCAGGGGAACACGGTTATCGAGCAGACCGCGCCAGCGAATCGCCCGCGCGATGAGTGAACCGACCACACAGACAAAACTGAGCAGCACCCAGATTAAGTTGGCCTGACGAATACCGCCGAGCACGTCGGTCAGCGGCACGCCGCGCAGCGCCAGCCACAGAAACACGCCGCTGACGATCAGGCTTGCCGCAAGCAGGAACCATCGCCGCATAAATTGATCTCCGTTTGCGGTATTGTAGCAGTGAGGCTCAGATTCGGGCAGGCGCAGTCTCGATTAAAGTGCTTCCAGCAGCCAGGCAATCGCCTCGGCTTCCTGCGTGAACAGTTGGCGCTCGCGCGTGTCCGCCAGCAGCCGATCCAGCACCATTTTGACGTTCTGCGACGGCTCGCGGCTGTCCACCACGACCGCCGTTCTGCCGGGAACGTCCGGGCGTTCGCCGGAGGCTTCGCGCGCGCTTTTCATAAACTCGGCGCTGACGAGGTTGTTCGCCATACATAGATCGATCAGCAGCAGCAGCGGTTTGCTGTTATTCCAGCTTGAAAAGAGCTTCTCCATATCGATCAGCCACTTTTCGGCGGCTTCGCTCCCCGTGCTGACGAAGCGGTAGCTGACGATCCGCCCGTTTTCGATCACTTCCTTGATAAAAACTGCTTCTTCCGCCATCGCTCGCGCTCCTCATTCCAATCCCTGTGCTAATCCTAACCGGAATCACGGTCTGCGCTGAGTCAAGTCGTTTTCACATGGGCAGCAGGCGAGTCACGGCTCCAGCAGCCAGTGGATCGCTTCCTGTTCGCTGCCGAACATCTTCATATGGCGACCTGCCGCTTCGAACGGGCTGTGTTCGATCATGATTTCGACGGTTTTGGTCGAGAGATGCGTATCCACCAGCAGCGCCGTTTTGCCGGGAACGATCTGGCGTTGAGAGGCGGCCTCACGAAGCGTCCTGAGCATTTCCGCGCTGACCTGATTGTTCGACCGGCTCACGTCGAACAGGAGCAGCCGCCGACTGCCATCCGCGCTTGAAAAAAGACCTTCCATCTCGTTGCGCCACTTTTCGGCGGCCTCGCTCCCGGTACTGGTGAAGCGATAGACGGTGACGCGCCCATCGGCTGCCGACTCTTTCACAAAAACTTCTTCCGCTGGCATTGCTCGCACTCCTTGTTTCAATAAGTGTTCATATCCTAACGGGAATCGTGCATTGTGATGAGTTAAGTCGCCTTCGAAGCGGCTAACGGGTCAACCCTTCGATCACAGTTTTAGCCGTCAGCAAATCCGCGCCCGTGCGTTCCCGATACAAGCGGATCGCGTCGATGGTTTTGCCTGCCTGCACCAGCGCCATGATTTCAGCATCGACGCCGGGAATGGAACTGGACGGATCATCGACGTAATCCAGTTCGAAGTGGTGGAGCAGGAACTCGACCGTGCGCTCCAATTTGGCGACGCGAGCCTGGAGTTGCCTGAGTTCCTGATATTCGGTTGCGCTTAAAGGCATGATGACTCGCTTTCTTTGGGTTCGCTTACAGAGATGGCGAAACTTCGTTTCGTATGGCGACCGGAGCCGCGATCAGAAAGCGCTGCGCCCACAGTTCGAGCGTGAGCAGGCGAAACACGACCTCGACCTGCGGTGCGCGCCCGCTGAAGTGATCGCGCAGCAGCGTTTCCAGCGCGGGTCGGTCGAATAACTGCCGGATATAAGCGTTCTGATCCAGCAGCCGATCCTCGATTTGGCCGCGCAGATCGTGAGTGAACCAGCCGAGGATCGGCGTTTCGAACGGCTTTTTCGGGCGCTCGCGGGCGAAATCGGGCAGCAGCGGACGCAGGGCTTCGCGCAGGACGTACTTGTTGCGCTTCATGCGCACGGCGGGCGGCACGGCGGCAGCGAAATCGAGCAGCGCCGGGTCGAAAAAGGGCACGCGCGCTTCGAGTGAATAAGCCATCGTTACCTTGTCGCAGTTGAGCAGCGCATTCCCGGTCAGCCACGTGTTGATCACCAATGCCTGCGCCGTATCTTCAGGATTGCCGCGCAGCGAGCGCGTGACGATCTCGGCGAAGGTGCGCTCCTTGTAGTGTGAATCGGCCATGCGGATCGCCGCGCCGTACAACTGATCGCGCAGCGCATCGCTGAAAACCATACCGTCGAACGACATCAGGCGGCGCAGGGCTTCATCACGCGGCAGCAGCGCGTGATAGAAGCGCGGCAGGTAAGTCGGCAGCGCGCCGATCACGCGGTAATGCTTCATCGCCGGATAGTGCGGCTCTAAGGCGCGGAAAATCCCCGCCAGCGGCGCGGCGGCTCCGCCCCAGGCGCGATGGGCGCGCATGACCCAGGGCGCGCTCTGGTGACTGGCATAGCCGCCGAACAACTCGTCGCCGCCCAGCCCGGTCAGCACGACTTTGACCTGTTTGGCCGTTTCTTCCGCCAGCAGCAGCAGCGACACCGCCGACGCATTGGCGTTCGGCTCATCGTGCGCGTAGATATACGTCTCGAAGCCGCGCCACCAGTCCGCCGCGTTGATCACGCGCTCGTGGTGATCGGTCTTGAAATGCTCGGCGATCCGCCGTGCCTGAAGCAGTTCGTTGTCGGGCGAAGTCACATTGTGACCCATGTCGTAGCCGACGGTGAAAGTTTTCACCCTACCCTCCGCCTCTTTCGACATATACGCGAGGACAGAGGCAGAATCAACGCCGCCGGAGAGAAATAGTCCGAGCGGCACGTCGCTGCGCAGATGCAAGGCCACCGCTTCCTCGATCAGCTTGCGTCCATCCTCGATCAGCGACTCCTCGGTGACGTAATCGCGCGTGCCGATCCCGCCGATATGGTCGCTGCCGAACGTCCAGAACTCATGCAAACGGGTCGATCCCTTTTCTGCAACCAGCACGTGACCGGGCGGCAGGCGGCGAATCCCTTTGAACAGCGTCTCCTGCCCGATCATGTAGCCGAAGGTCATGTAAGCGTCGAGCGTTTCGAGGTTGATCTCGTGCGGCAGCGCTGGATCGGACAGCAGCGCCTTGACCTCGCTGGCGAAGCGCAGAATCCCGTCCTGCTCGCTCAGATAGAGCGGCTTCATGCCAATGTGATCGACGGCGAGGACGAGGCGCTCATTACGCGCATCCCAGAGCGCGAAGGCGTACATGCCGCGTAGCTGCGCGAACAGGTCGAGGCCGTACTGCTCGTAGAGGTGAATGATCGTTTCGCCGTCGCCCTGCGTGCGGAAGGTATGCTCCTGCTGCATTAGGGAGCGGCGCAGCTCCTTATAATTGTAGATTTCGCCGTTGAAGACCAGCGCAATCGAGCGATCTTCGTTGTAAAGCGGCTGATCGCTGCCCGCCACGTCGATGATGCTCAGGCGGCGCATCCCCAGCGCCAGATCGGGAGAACTGCTCGGCGCGTAGAAGCCATCGCCGTCCGGCCCGCGATGTTTAATCGCATCGCACATGGCGCGCACCGCCGACAGGCCGCCCCGCCCATGCCCACTCAGATCATAAACGCCGCAGATTCCACACATTCAGCACTTCTTCTCCGATGGAGCTAAGTCGTACATGGGGCTAATCGGCAGTTGGATAAAAACCGGACTATACCATAAATCGTCGCGCGATTGGATCGGGCAGGCAGTGATGGCTTCGACTTGAAAGCCCTGATCGCGATAAGCGCCGAAAGTCATTTCGTAGCGAAAGCCGTCCTGAGCGACGGCGTTGAGGACGAAATTCCGATCTGGAGCGGAGCGCGCAATCAGAACGTCGCCCCAACGGATCGATGTGTTGAGTGAAATGCGGCTGGCGACGCCCTGCGCGAATTCAATCGTGCCAAGCTGCGCGTCGCTGGAATAGCTGCTGACAAACGCGGGCTGCTGACCGTTCCACGTCCACGTCAGCATGTCTGAAGAGGTCAGCGTAATCGTATCGACCCAGGGCTGCCGGTGTAGAATCTGCGCGGCTTCCTCCTGCGTGGTCACACCCAGACGAATCCCCAGAAAGCAGGGAGCGGCGCAGCCTGGCGGTGGGTTGAAGAAGCTGCGCAGCGCGGCGTTATCGTTGGGCTGAAGCACAATCAAACTGAGCGCAATCAAGCAGAGCAGCAGCAGCGCGGCGGTCAAACGAAGATACGCTTTGATCAACGGATACCCCTCAACCCTCAATTCCGTTGATGATCATGGCCTAGCACCCTCTCGAAACCGGAATCAAGCCGTTGAGCGGCTGGCTCGGCACGACAATGCTGACCGGACTATACCACAAATCGGCGCGCGACTTGAACGGACACAGCGTATTCGTATCGACCTCGAAGTCGTAAGCCGTGTAGGTCGCGGTGTGGATCACGTAGGGATAAAAGCCGTTCGGGTTTTCGCCTGCGCGCATAAATTCCTGATCGGGTACGCCGAACGCACCGAAAAACTCCGCCCAACGTGTCGCCGTCGAGAGCGTGATGCTGTAGACCTGCCCGCTCACAAAGTTGATCTGCCCGCCTTGCACGTCGTTGGGCGGGTCACTGACGAAGGCGGGCTGCTGACCGTTCCAGTTCCAGCGCAGCGAAACCGGGCTGTCGCTCACGCTGCCGACCCACGCCTGAGACTTCAAAAGCGCCAGCGCCTGATCGTGCGTGGTCACGCCGGGACGGATGCCCATGAAGCAGGGCGCGGCGCAGCCCGGCGGCGCGAAAAAAGCGATCAGGCTGGCATTGTCATACGGGAGCGCGTGAACGCCTGCCAGCGCCAGCGCGAAAATCAGCGTGAAGACCGCGCTCAGGCGTAACCAGAGCGCCCTCACCCTCAATCCCTCTCCCTCAGAGCGAGGGACTTGCACCCCTTCTCCCTGAGGGAGAAGAGGCAGGAGATGAGGGCTAACTCTCTAGCATCCCCGGACATGGATTGTCGGCCCCGTAATCTGATTGGGCAGAAAAAAGCTGACCGGACTATACCACAGGTCACCGCCCGATTGAAGCGGACAGGCCGTTCCCGCCGAAATAGTGAAACTCGGCGCGGCGTAGCTGGCGTCGAGATAGAGGATGCTGTTCGTGGGTGAAACGGAAACCGCCATAAACTCCTGATCGGGCTTGCCGAACATGGCATAGAAATCGCCCAGGCGCGTCCCGGTATCCACCCGGATAAAGCTCACCACATTATTGTGAAAGTCGATGTGCCCCGCGCCAACCACAGCGCCGTGCTCGCGGTCGCTGACAAACGCGGGCTGCCGACCGTTCCAGTTCCACGAGATGCCGTCAGGAACCGTCACCAGCAACATGCCGACCCAGGGCTGCGCGTGCAAAAGCGCCAATGCCTGATCGCGGGTGGTCACGCCGGGGCGAATCCCCATGAAACAGGGCGCGGCGCAGCCCGCCGACGGCGCGAAAAAGGCGATCAGGTCGGCGTCGCCGAGCGGAAGCGCGCGGATAGCGATCAGCGCGAGCGTGAAGATCAGCGTCAGCAGCGCGATCAAGCGTAACCATATGCCGATCACGCGCAGTCCTTCGGCAGCGGCGGAATGACCGTCCACGAGGGGCTGAAACCGGGATAATTCACTTCCATTGGCATCGTGATGCGCGTGATCAACCCCCATTGCCCGTTGATCGCCAGCGGACACTGCGCCGCCGTACTGACCTCGATATTGTAAGCGCCGTAGAGCGCCCGCTGCTCCAGATACGTGATCGCAGTCGGGCTTGAACGGCTGGACAGCATCATCGAACTGAGCGACAGCCACAAATCCGGCTTGCCAAATGCTAGTCGGATCGTCGCCATGTCCATGCTCGTGCCTACGTCGATGCTATAGACGATGCCTCGATTGAGCGTCATTTGATTATCGGCGGGATCGCCGCTCAGAAAGGCCGGCTGACGACCGTTCCACGTCCACTGAATCGTATTCGCGTCGGCGCTAACCTGTGCAACCCAGGCGCTCGCCTGCAAAATCGCCTGCGCCTGAACGCTGCTGGTTGTGCCGGGACGAATGCCCATGAAACAGGGCGCGACGCAGCGTGCCGTCGGCAGAAAGAAACTGCGGATCGGGCTGTCGTCGCGGGGCTGCGCAACAATCAACGCGAGCGTCAGTACGAACGCCAGCAGCAGCGCAGCAGTCACTGTGAGCAGTCGTATCATGCTGTCATTTTAACGCCAAATGGAGTTGGTAAGCTGGAGGGGCGCAGCGTGCCGCGCCCCTCCAGCATCTCGATTCGAGGATCGATCAGCCGTTGTTGACGGGGACAGCCGTCGGGGTCGGCGCGCCGCCGAGTGCTTCGCCGGGCGTGCCGTTACCTGACAGGTTATTGAGGCCGGGCGTGAGCACGACGCCGGGCGTCGCTGGAATGATGCCGCCCTGATTGACGATCACGTTGCCAGCGGCGTCCATCGCCAGCGATGCCGTACCCGCGCCGCCTGTCGCAGTCACGTCGGTGAGCAGCAGCGCGAAGTCGCCCTGAAGATCAGCGCCGTTCGGAGCGCCGTCGAGGTCGGCCATAATCGCCAGATAGCGATCTGTCTGGGTGATCAGGATCGGCGAGATGGTGGTCGTCGCCGCCGCATTGCCCGTTAGATTCGCCGTGCCGAGGAAGTTGGTTGCATCACCGAACGAACTGACGGTGATACGCGGCTCGGCGTTGCCGTTGATCTTGAGGACTTGCAGACTGAGCGACTGTCCCGCGCCCGCGTCGAAGCAGAAGCCGAGCACAAAATCGTGCTTGGTGATGTGCGCGATCTGCGGCTCGTTGATCTTCAGGCGCGGCACGATCTGGCTGCGATTCTGGAACGAGAACAGGCACTCGGTATCGTTGTCGATGGGGCCTTCGGGCGGCAGCAGCGCGGCGAGACGCTGGCGTAGGCTGGCAAAGAGCGCGTCGGTCTGGTTCACAGCGTCGAGCGCGTTCTGGACGACGGGCTGGCCGACGAAACCGTTCGGCGGCTGCGGCTGGCCGCAGATCGTGATGAACAGGTCAATCGCTTGACGCAGGCTCGCCATCGCGCTGTTGAAATCGGTGTCGAGCGGGAACAGCACCGGGTAGGAGGCCGCCAGCACCGGGTTCGGGATACTCAGGTCGGATGGACGCGCCGGGAAATTCGAGCAGGCGGCGCGGTTGCCGAGCGCGATGGTCGTCCACGTGCTGCGGATCGAGTCGAGCGACGGCTGCGCCAAATCGATGCGCGCCTGCATCAGCTTGAGCGTATCGGTGTAGCTGTCCGCGCCCGCCGACGAAACCGGCAGCGCGTCCGCGACGATGCCGTCAATCGGCAAGGCATTGAACACGCCTAACCCCTGCTGGAAATCGACGAACTCCGCCGCGACCCAGCCCAGTGTGCCGTCATAGTTGACCTGCACCCACATATTGTCGTCGGTGCGACCGAGCAGCGAGAAAACGGTGTAACGCGGCGCGTTCGCCAGCACGACGTAGGCCGAGCCGGGGCCGCTGCGCACGCGCAGGCCGCTGTTATCGAGCTTGCCCGTATACGAACTGGTGACGCTGGTCAGGCCAGCGCGTGGGTTCTCCCAGCCGCCGTAAGGGATGGTCAGCGGGTCGTTGACGGGCGCGCTGTTGATGTCGCCGTTGACGATTGCCAGCACCGCCGTGCCAATCCAGCCGATTTGCCCGGCGATCTTGACCTGCACCCACTGACCGTCGCCGCTGCGCCCAATGATATTGGTGCTGTAGCCCGCGTTGACGGTCACGAGTACGGGCGCGCCCAGCGCCGGGATCGAGCGGACATTTACGCCGTCGCGGTCAACGACAATCGTCACGTCCGGGTGTGGGATCGGGCCAACCGCTTGTCCGGCGTTGGCCGGACGCGGCAGCGGCGTGCTGGTTGGTGGGTTCGGGATGAAGGTCGCCGTCGGGATCGCCGTCGGCGGCGCGAGCGTCGGCACGACGGTAAAGGTCGGGATCGGGAAGGTCGGCAGCGGCGTGAGTGTTCCGGTGGGTGTCGGCGTGTTCGTGCCGGAAAGCACGATGCTGAACGGGCCATCGGTCTTAATATCAGTCCCCGTGTCGCCACCGCCGGATAGAATTGCCGAGTTGCTGAAGTTCCCGCCCGGCGTACTCGGCGCTTTGACCGTAAACGTAATCGTATCTGCGGTCGTGCCCTGCGACATTGCGGCGCTCGTCGTACAGGTCACGGTTGACGAGCCTGCGCAATTGGTAAACAGACTGCCTGCGCTTTGGGCATTAAAGGTCAGACCACCACCAAGAATGACGTTGAGCGTAGTCGTTGTGCCAACCGTGACATTGACGTTGGCCTGAATCTTGATCGTTACGCTGCCTGTATTCGAATTGACAACGAAATTGCTGCCTGAATTTCCCGTGTGC
>DASZXN010000335.1:0-2693 GCA_035545875.1 Phototrophicaceae bacterium | reverse complement strand
GACCAAATCGGCGCGGCTTTTGACCGCATCGTAGTATTTCTTGACGACGCGCTCGCCCATGTCCAACTGCGCCAGCAACTTCTGCTGCGCGGGCGGCGTCTCGCTGAAGACGGCATTCAGATGCGCTTTGACCGCATTGATGCCGCTCTCGCTCTGATCGCGGCCTTCGCGCGCGGCTTTGAGTCCTTCCTTCGCGGAGACCATGAAGATTAGCGGCTTAAGGTCAAGCAACTGCTCCACCTGCTGCTCAACAAAGCGGCGAACTTCCTGCCGCTCACCGGGATTGAGCAAATCGATCTGATTGACGACGAGAATGATCTTCTTGCCGTAATCGCGTGCCAGTTCGAGGTAAATCCGTTCGGCGTCGGCCAGCGCGCGCTTGGCGGAAATCACGAAAATCACCAGATCGCTGCGGTGCAGGAAGTCTTTCGCCGTCTTTTCGTGCTTCTGAAAGACCGAACCCGTCCCTGGGGTATCGACGAGCGAGACGCCCACCGCGCCCGTGTGCGGATTCGTCCATTCGTAGATACCGTTGTCACGGATGGTCGGCTTATGATTGGTCGGGCCATAGCGAATGACGTGGATCGCTTCCGTCGTCGGCGTGATGCCCATTTGCAGCAGGTCATCGCCGAGCAGCGCGTTGATGAAGGTCGATTTGCCAGCGTTGAATTCGCCGATCACGACGACCAGAAAGAACATATCGCGCAAATCCTGCGCGATATCGAGCAGGCGCTGACGATCCGGCGCGGCGACGTCGCCGAGTTCCGCCAACGTCGCCGCGATGTCGTTGAGGATATGCACTTCGCGCTCGCGGTAGGCCGCCAGCGGGCCATCGAGCGTTGTGGGAGCGAGTGTCGTCACGTTTATCTTCCCTTTACCGCGTGAGCTTCACGTTCTGCGTTATTCATCAGTTCACGGTACATAGGGCAGGTCTGAGACCTGCCCCGACAATTACAAGCCTCCGTAGGGGCACGATATATCGTGCCCCTACAAAATCACCTTCACGTTTATCCCGGCAGTTTTACGCCGAGAACGCTCGGCTTACCCATGCCGGAGAGATCGCCTTCGATCTTCGTGATCTCCTGCCCCGCCGCTTGCAGCCGCTTGAGCTGATCGGTGTGAATTTCACTCTGCGCGTCGATCAGACGGGTGAGCGGCGCGATGGCTTCGCTGCGAAGCTGCATCCCATACGCAATCTGCTTGTCAGCGGCGATATTGAGCGCCTCGATGTAGCGGGCTTGCAGCTTAAGCATCCGCTCGGTGTAGGCGTTTTCGAGCATCCGCCCGCGAATCGGCAGAAAGACCAATCCGCCGACCGCCGCCGCGAGCAGCACGACCAGCACCAACCAGAACGGCGAATTCTGCACGGTGGGCGGGAAAGCGATCAGCGCGAAAATGGCAAAGACGATCAGGATCAATTCGTAGGCCGCCATGTAGAGCAGCGAATTGCGCAGCGAGCGTTCGAGCTTGTCCGTTTCGATCTGCTGCGCCTCATCCTGAATCGCCTGCAAGCTGCTGCGGACGCTTTGCAGCGCCGAGCGATCATATTTGACCGGAGCGTGAACCGTGCCGATCACCTTGCCGCGAATCGTCGGCGGCAGGGCTTCAATTTCGCGCTTGGCATATTTGACGAGATCGTCGATGTCCTGCACGTCGCGGCCTTCAATGCGCGGCGCGAGCTTGTCCGAGACGACCAGCGTCTCCTGAATCGGCTCAAAGACTTTGCCGCGCTCGAACTCGCTGCGCGTGTATGATCCGCGCTTGAACAGGCGCGCCAGCCCGACCAGTTCGAGGAAACCGCGAAAGACCGAGCCGAGCGCGCGCGACAGGCCGAACATGGCATTGATGGCATCGCTGCCGCGCTGCGCCGCCTCGCCAAACTTGGCGCTCACCTCGTCATCAACCGTCTTGACGGTCTTATCCTGCTCACGCTTGAACACGGTCAACTGCTGGTTGATGTTCTGCGAGATGCTCTGGTAGTGATCGAGCGCGGTTTGCTCGCCGCGCACCTGATCGAGCGCCGCCGTATGCACGTTCTTGACAATTTGCAGCGGCGTCTGTAATTTCTGGCGCAGGCGCGCGAGATCGCTCAACTGGCGATCCACGTATTCCTCAATCTGGTTGAGGCCGCTCTGCTTCCAGAGTTCCTGATCAATGGTGCCGTCGGGCAAACGGGCAGCGGTCGCCAGTTTCGCCGAAGTCAGCCAGAGTTCCGGCTTGAAGCCCAACTGCGCGCGGCTCTGATCCAGGACGTAATCCTGCACCGTTTGGATTTCTTCCGGCGTGAGCAAATCAACCTGATTGAGGACGATGATGACGTTCTTGCCGTACTCTTTGAGCAGCTTAAGGTATTCGACGTTACGGGCGGTCATGGCCTGTGTCGCCAGCATGACGAGCAATACCGTGTCGCTGCGATGCAGAAAGCGCCGCGTGATCTCCTCGTGCTTCTGGAAAACCGATTCCAGCCCCGGCGTATCGACAAAGCTGACTTTTTGCAGCAGCGACGAGGGATAAAAGACCGTTTCCACGTCGCCGGAGCGGTTGCGCGAGGCTTCTTCGCCCCAGCGCAAAATACTGATCCGGTCGGTGGTCGGCGTGGGGCCAATCGGGAGCAAATCGTGCTCGCCGAGCAGCGCATCAATCAGGCTGGACTTCCCGGCGCTGAAGGGGCCGATGAAAACCATCATGTAGGG
>DASZXN010000334.1:0-7011 GCA_035545875.1 Phototrophicaceae bacterium | reverse complement strand
CGCCCAGCGACCGTGATTTCGTAATGCGAAGGCGTCTCGAAGCAGACGGGATTGGTCGTGTGCGCGGTCTGGGAGTCGGCGCGCTCGGCGTGCGGCTGCGCGCCTAGCCCCGTCAGCGCAGAAATCAGCGCTTCGCTGATGCGGCGGTAGCTCTCGACAATACCCAGCGCCGCCAGCGGGTGATCGCTAGGCAGCGCGAGGCTGTAAGTCAGTTCGTCGGCGTGCAGAATTGCGCGGCCTCCAGTGGGACGGCGCACGATCTCCCAACCGCGCGCCGCCAGCCGATCCAAATCAGCTTCGCGGGAGCGCTGCCCGTAGCCGAGCGAGAGACAGGGCGGTTCCCAGCGATACAAGCGCAGCGTCGGCGGCTGATCGCCGGCACCAACGCTCGCTAAGATCGCCTCGTCCACCGCCATATTGCGCGCGCCAAGCGTGGGCTGATCGTAGATTAAGCGCCATTGACGCAATTTTCGCCGCTCCCTATACTGAACCTTGTCTCGTCAACATAGACGGTCGTTTGCATGTTCGATTTCCAATCCGATCACGACGACTCGCGCTTCATGCCTCCCGGCAGGCAGAACACGAGCAAAGGCCAGCCCGTCCAGCCGCCAGAAACGCGGGTCGCGCCGCAAAGCCCGGTCGTAGCACCACAAAATCCGGTAGTCACGCGCCAGAACACCCCGCCAGTGAGTAGTATACCCGCGCCGATTCCAAGCGCGATTCCGATGCCACCGCCCGCGCCGCCTGCACGCAAGGCCGTTCAGCAGCGACCTGTGCCTGCGCGACGGCGGATCGAGTGGGTGCTGCCGCTGGCGGCGCTCGCGTTGATCGTGATCTTTAGCATCGTCGGTATCGGCCTCGCGCTGTTGATCAACGCCAGCAAATCCAGCGCGGCGGTCAGCACGCCGACGCCGATTGTCGCGCTGCCAACGCCCGTCGATGCACGCGGCGCTGGTGATGGCGTTGACGGCGCTCAGGCGACCGCTGCCGTCACGGACAGCGCGCTGGCGACGGATGCCGTGATCAACGGCGGGCCGATCACGCTGGACGATGGCAGTACGGTCATTTTACAGCCCTGGAATGGCACGTCACGGCTGAACCTGCTGCTGATGGGCATCGACCGCCGCCCTACGGATACGGGGCTGGCCTTCCGCAGCGACACGATGATGCTGATCAGCTTCGATCCGGTGAGCAAGCAGTTGGGCATCCTCAGTATTCCGCGCGACCTGTACGTGCCGATCCCCGGCTACAGCGAACACCAGCGCATCAACACCGCTTTGCCGCTCGGCGAGCAGCAGCGCGCCGGATTTGGCCCCAAGCTGGCGATGCAAACTGTCCAGTTGAACCTCGGTATGCCTGTCAACGCTTACGTGGTCGTCGATTTTATCGCGGTAACCAGGCTGGTCGATGCAATTGGCGGAATCGACATCGACGTACCAGAGCCGATTGCCGATTACCAGTTCCCGGACATGAACTACGGCTATTCGCCGCTGATTCTTCAGGCAGGCGAGCAGCACATGGACGGCAACACAGCGCAGAAATACGCGCGCACGCGGCAAGGCGACAGCGACTTCGACCGCGCGCGCCGCCAGCAGCAGGTTTTATATGCCATCCGCGACCGCCTGCTCAACCTGAATACGCTGCCGCAATTGATCGTGCAGGCGCCGAGCCTGTACGCTTCGATCAGCAACGACGTTTACACCGACCTGACCATCGACCAGATCATTCAGCTTGGCTTGTGGCTCAAGGATTTGCCGAGCAGCGCGATCCACACGGGCGTGATCGACGAGCATTATACGCAGAACTACACCACGCCGGACGGCGCGGAAGTGCTGATCCCATATCAGGGCGCGCTGCCGACGATCATGACGCAGGTATTCGGCAGCGATTACGCGCAGCAGTAAAAACAGCCCTGCGTGCTGCGTTGAGGGCTGAGAAGAAGCAAGGGTTAAAGCTTCAGACAAGCGTAAGGGCGGTTTTGTCCCGCCGGAGGTTGAACCTCCGGCTACTCAACTCAAGCCGTCTAAAGACGGTTGTAAAGGTCGGCTTCAGCATATGAAGGCGGGTGTGCCTACTTTGCGGGCCGAGACTTTCCCCTACCGTTCCCATGATTATCGCGCTTGGCGACAAAATTTAAGAGAGCAGCAGCAACAAAAAGTGCTGAGATAGAGTTCGGACTACTGAGTAAGGCTATACTCAGCACTCTGCACTCGTTACTCAGCACTTCTGTAAAAAGTCCTGCCATGCCGTGTGTGCGATGTTTTGAACCTGCTTTCGCAGGTGGGAACCCTTGTGGCGATGAGGTCTTGGCCGAAGCCTATCACCTTGCTGCCAGATGCGAGTTCCCGGTTAAGGAGTGTTGGCTCAAAACCCGGCGCGACATCACGCGCACGGCAGGTTGAGACTGTTATACCAGCGTGATTCTGAGGTGTAAAGGGTGACTTGAGCCGGTTACGCATTCTTTAATCCTCTTATGAATAGCTTAAAGCAGCGCCACTAACGACCAACCGCCGCGCCCGGTTTACGCTGTGCTGGAAGCTGGCATTGGATAGCGAGAAAAGCCCTTGACCGAACTCCATATGCGTGTTGAATTTGCCGGCCACGCCCTCGACGTTTGGCCCCTTGCCGTGATCGTTATGGCCGGGCTGCTGATGATTTTGTGGCGCAGAAAAGCGAGCTACCCTTATCTGCTCTGTGTATTGATCTTCAGCATCTATCTGCTGTTTGCGCTCGATCAGACCTTCTTTCCGATCTGGATCAGCGGCGGTTACGCCGATTCGCTGCGTCAGCTTCCCTTCACGTCTCGGATCAATCTAATCCCGTTCTATTTCGGCCCGTTCGGAACGCTGGCAGATTCGGTCGAGACGCTAGTGCTCAACGTCGCCCTGACCATACCGTTCGGATTTGGCGTGAGTTTCATTTGGCGCATCCGCCGCAAGACGATCCTGTGGCTCGCGCTGGCAATCGGCTTAATCACGGAGGGCGGGCAGCTCGTGATCTCCCTTCTGCTCGGCTACCCTTACCGCGAAATCGACATCGACGACGTGATTATGAACGCACTCGGTGTACTGATCGGCTATGGATCGTTTCGTCTGTTCGTGTGGGTCTATCGGTGGATGATGAAGCGCAGCGGGATCAGGCGCGGAGGCTTGATCGGCTATATTGAGGAAATCGTCAACCGCGTGTAAGCCAGCTATGCTACCTGCTGTCGAGACGTTAATCTAGCGCCAGTTATGGATAACCATTTTGAGCACGGAATTTCACCGTAGGGGCACGACATGTCGTGCCCCTACCAGGGAAAACCAGTTTCGCCTGAGGCTTATCCATAATTCACGTTAATCTAGTCAGATCAGCGTTAAACTGGCACGACAGGCAAACAAAAAGCGGCGCTCAACACGCCGCTTTTGAATCTTTAGATAAACTGACCGCAGCTACTTCGCCACAGCCTCGGACGGGACTTCCAGCCCCAACCCCTGAGCGACGCCACGCCCGTAGGCAGGATCGGCCTTGTAGAAGTGCGCAATCTGGCGCTCCTGAATATATTGTGGAATGCCCTTCATGCTGCCGACGATGTTCTCGATCAGCCGCGCCTGCGCATCAGGGGTCAGCAGGCGGAACAGATTGCCGGGCTGGGTGTAATCGTCGTTGCCGTCGCGGTGGTTGTAACGCGCGCCGTTGCCATCGACCGGGAATTCTGGCTCGGCGTAGGCAGGATTTTGGGCGGGGCCGCCGAAACTGTTCGGCTCGTAATTCGGCAGCGACCCGTGATTGCCATCATGACGCATGAAACCGTCACGCTGATAATTGTTGACCTCGACGTGCGGGCGATTGACGGGCAGTGTTTCGAAATTCCCGCCCAAACGATAGCGATGCGCGTCGGTGTAGGCCATGATGCGGCCTTGCAGCATTTTATCCGGCGAGAAGCCGACCCCAGGAATAATGTTCGCCGGAGCAAAAGCCGCCTGCTCGACTTCGGCAAAGTAATTTTCCGGGTTCCGGTTGAGTTCCATGACGCCGACTTCGATCATCGGGAAATCGGCGTGCGGCCAGATTTTGGTCAGGTCGAATGGATTGTAGGGGAACGCCTCAGCCTGCGCGTCAGTCATGACCTGGATATACATCGTCCACTTCGGGAAATCGCCGTGATCGATAGCGTAGAACAGGTCTTGCGTAGCGTAATCGGGGTTCGAGCCTGCCAGCGCTTCGGCGTCAGCAGCCGAGAGATTGCGAATCCCCTGTTGCGTCTTGAAGTGGAATTTGACCCAGATGCGCTCATTGTTGGCATTGATCAGGCTGTACGTGTGGCTGCCGAAGCCGTCCATGTAGCGATAGCCATCGGGCGTGCCGCGATCACTGAACAGGATCGTCACCTGATGCAGCGATTCGGGCGAGAGCGACCAGAAATCCCACATCATCGTCGCCGACTTGAGGTTGGTCTGCGGCACACGCTTCTGTGTATGGATGAAATCGGGGAATTTGAGTGGATCACGGATGAAGAAGGTCGGCGTATTGTTGCCGACCAAATCCCAGTTGCCGTCTTCGGTGTAGAACTTGATGGCAAAGCCGCGCGGATCGCGGGCGGTGTCCGCCGAGCCTTTTTCGCCGCCGACGGTCGAAAAACGCAGGAACAGCTCGGTCTGTTTGCCGACCGCGCTGAAAGGAACGGCTTTGGTGTACTGGGTGATGTCGTGGGTGATGGTCAGCGTGCCGTACGCGCCCGCGCCTTTGGCGTGAACGACGCGCTCCGGGATACGCTCGCGGTTGAAATGCGCCAGTTTTTCCAGCAGATGGAAATCCTGAAGCAGAACCGGGCCGCGCGGCCCCGCCGTGATCGAATTCTGGTTGTCGGCAACCGGGCTGCCCGAAGCGGTCGTTAAAGTCTTTGGTTTCTGGTCAGTCATGCGGATTTCTCCTCAACATCTTCAATTTGCAGCGCAGCGTTTGATTGCGCTTCGTCCAGAGTTTAACACCGTCCGCCGCGCTTGTCACTTGTTTAGCCTAGCAAAATAATTCACTTCTCTGGCAGAGCAAACGCGCGAAGGATCAATAAAGCTTCCCTCGCGCGCTTCTGGTCATGCTGGTCGGTAGACTTATTTCTTCTCGTCGTCCACGACGCGAATATGCAGTTCGCGCAACTGGCGCGGATCGGGTTCGGACGGCGCGTGCGCCATTAAATCCGCGCCGGTCTGTGTCTTGGGGAATGCGATCACTTCGCGGATGTTGGTTTCACCGCTGAACACCATGACGAGACGGTCGATGCCCGACGCGAGGCCGCCGTGCGGTGGCGCGCCGAACTCGAAGGCTTCGAGCATATGACCGAACTGCTCCTTCGCCTTCTCCATCGTCATGCCGATCAGTGGGAAAATCTTCTCCTGAATGGCGCGGTCGTGGATGCGAATACTGCCGCCGGCGACTTCCTGCCCGTTGCAGACCAGATCGTACTGCGAGCCGCGCGCCTTGCCGGGATCGGTGTCGAGCAGCGGCAGGTCTTCCGGCAGCGGCATCGTGAACATATGCTGCGACGGATCCCAGCGCTTTTCTTCCTCGTTCCAGTAGAATTCCGGGAAGTCGATCACCCAGAGGAAGCAGAGCACGTTCGGATCGATCAGGTTGAGTTCGTGAGCGATATGCTGGCGCAGCGCGTCGGTGACGAGATAGACAATCTCGCGGCTGTCGGACATGAACAGCAGCAAATCGCCGGGTTCGGCTTCGACGCGCTCGGTCAGTTCAAGAATCTGTTCGACGGTGAAGTATTTGCCAATTGGCCCCTTGACCTCGCCCGATTCGTCCTCAGGAATGGCGACCCACGCCAGCCCTTTCGCGCCGACCGACCGGGCGATGCCTTCGAGTTCCTCGGTTAGCTTACGGAGCGCCGTGCCGCTGCGCAGCGCCATCTTGGGCGCGCGAATGACCTTGACCGGCTTGCCCGCCGCGACGTTGCTGACGAACACCGGGAAGGCGCTCTTGCCCGCGATGTCGCTGATGTCGATGGCTTCGAGTCCGAAACGCAGGTCAGGCTTGTCCGAGCCGTATTTCTCCATCGCTTCGGTGTAAGTGATACGCTTGAAAGGAACCCACGTTGGCTCACGCTGGCCGATCTCGCGGGCGAGCGAGAGCCTCAGCCCCTCGATCAACTGCATCACGTCCTCGCGCTCGACGAAGCTCATTTCGAGATCAAGCTGCGTAAATTCCGGCTGGCGATTACCGCGCAGGTCTTCGTCGCGGAAGCAGCGGGCAATCTGGAAGTAGCGCTCGTAGCCCGCGACCATCAACAACTGCTTCAACTGCTGCGGACTCTGCGGCAGGGCGTAGAAACTCCCCGGCATCAGGCGGCTGGGCACGAGGAAATCGCGCGCGCCTTCCGGCGTGGTCTTGAACAGGATCGGCGTCTCGATTTCGACAAAGCCGCGCGCGTCGAGATAGTCACGGATGAACTTGACGATACGGTGACGCAGCACGATCTTGTCCTGCACCGACGGGCGGCGCAGATAGAGATAGCGATAGCGCATCTTCATTTCTTCGTCGATAGTATCGTTGGTGCTGATCAGCAGCGGCGGCGTCTTGGCCTTGTTGAGCAGGACGATTTCGTCAGGGATGACCTCGATTTCACCCGTCGCCAACTGCGGGTTCGCCGTGCCCTGCGGTCGCAGCGCAACTTTGCCGCGCACCCGAATCACGTACTCGCTGCGCAAATCACTGGCGACGGCGTGCGCCTGCGGCTGATGCTCCTGATCGATGCGGATTTGCGTGATGCCCCAGCGGTCGCGCAGGTCGATGAAAATTAAGCCACCCTGATCACGGCGGCGATGCACCCAGCCTGCCAGCGTGACTTCCTGCCCGACGTTTTCGGGGCGCAACTCACCGCAGTTTTGCGTTTTTAACATGAGAACGTACTCCCGCGAGGAAAAATTATTCGTCTCCTAAACGCGCAAAGCATAGCATGACGGCGTAAGGAAAGAAAGCGTCATATTGTGTCCATGATACAGACAATTACACGTCAAATCAATTATT
>DASZXN010000333.1:0-3156 GCA_035545875.1 Phototrophicaceae bacterium | reverse complement strand
GGCGCGCGGCATGGCCGAAATGCCGCTGATTCCACTCGCTCCGGCGATTGCAGCAGCAGTACATGAGGCGACAGGCGTGTGGATCGACGACCTTCCGATGACGCCGGATCGTGTGGTCGCCAAGCTGCGTGAACGTGGGGTCGGCGTGCTTTAAATCTATCTTGCAAGTGTGGTTGCAGGGGCGTTCAACTGAACGCCCTATTTATGATATTGACATGAAACTCTATAAGGCGTTGAACATCGCGCGCGGCGAGGTCGTCTCGCTGATCGGCGCGGGCGGCAAGACCGCTACGCTGATCGCGCTGGCGCACGAATTGGCCGACGAAGGCTGGCGCGTGCTGGCGACCACGACGACTCGCATGGGTGAAGATCAACTCGGCTTGATGCCCTATACGGTTGACGCTGAGTGTGGTGCGGAGGTGCTGACCCAGGCACTCGCTGATCAACGCTTTGTCTTTGTGCGCGGCGCTAGGCGCGGCGGCAAAGTCTATGGCCCGGCGTCGGAGTGGTTCGGTTGGGCGCTCGATGCTGTTGACGCCGACGCGCTCCTGATCGAAGCCGATAATTCACGCCATCTGCTGCTCAAAGCGCCTTATGAGAATGAACCTGTGATCCCGCCGGAAACGTCGCTGGTCGTGCCGATGGCATCGCTGGCGGTGCTCGGTCAGCCGCTCGACGACGATCACGTCTACAACCCGGAAGCGATGATCGAGCGCTACGGCTTTTATCCCGGTGCTCCGGTGCTCTCGCCCTGGATCGCGCAGGTGTTGCGCGACGATGAACTTGGTCTGAAGGGTGTGCCTGCTCGCGCCCGCGTGATCGCGCTGCTCAATGGCGCGCCGCCGACAGGCTATCTGCGCCTGCGCGCTCATTTAATCGCGCGCATGATTTTGCGCTCGCCGCGTGTGTCCGGCGTGGCGATTGGCTCGGCACGCGCCGCCGACCCGATCAGCGAGGTGCAGCGTCCAGTGGCGGCGGTGGTGCTGGCGGCGGGCATGTCGAGCCGCATGGCTCCGCTGGGACAGCATAAAGTGCTCTTGCCCTGGTCGGGCGGCAAAACCATCATCGAGCATATTATCGACCAGTTGATGCTCGCCCGCATCGATCACATCACCGTCGTGACGGGCAGCCGTGCTGACGAGGTTAGCGCGCTGGCGAAGGCGCGCGGCGCAGAGGTTGTTTTCAATCCTGATTACGAGCGGGGCGAGATGCTCTCGTCGCTCAAAGTCGGGCTGAAAGCCCAGCCCAGCACGATTGCCGCGATTTTAATGGTGCTGGGCGATCAGCCGCGCATTCAAGCCAAGATCGTGGGGCAGGTGACGATGGCTTACGCCGAAGGTAAAGGCGACTTGATCGCGCCGAGCTACCAGATGCGGCGCGGCCATCCACTGCTGATTGATCGGCGCTACTGGGGCGAATTGCTCGATTTGCCCGACGATAGTGCGCCGCGTGCTGTGATTCGCAGGCACGAGGTCACACACGTCAACGTCGATAACGACAGCGTGCTGCACGATGTCGATACGCCGCAGGATTATCGGGATGAACGGTTCAAGGCGGGGTTGAAGTGAGACATAGTGATTAACGCCAGTTATGGATAACGATTTTGAGCGAAGAATTTTATCGTAGGGGCACGACATGTCGTGCCCCTACAAGGGAAAAACCGGTTCCTGCTGCGGCTTATCCATAACTGGCGTTGATTAGTGATTAGTGGTTGGTTTTTAGTTTAAAGACATCGACTGATCGACTTGACGCGCTTTGACCAATAACTAATCACCAAAAACGAACAACTATTCGCTTACGACTTAAACCACTTGACGAGGCGATTCACGAGGCTGCGTTTCTGATCCTGTGCCTGTTTGTATTCCTGCTGCAAGCGCGTGGTCAGCAGTTGCAGCTCAGAGGCCTGAATCCGCGCGCCGTTGACGACGACCCAGTTGCCGTCGAGCGCGCGCAAATCTTTTGGCATTCGCTTGTAGAGTTTCTGGTAGGCATCGGCATAGCCGGACATCGCCTGTTCTGCGCTGATCTGCATGGCGCGTTTTTGCCCTCACGCGGGATAATCTATCGATTAATATTCGAGTGGATTTCGCTCAATGTATCATATTTGTAACAGCAAATTCGCAAAAATGCTACATCTAGCTTGCGGACAGGTATAATAAAGTCTTGACAATTGAACCCACTGGAGCAGAGTTATGGCGTATACGCGCGCCGATTTTGAACGCGCTGTTAGCATCATCCGCAGCCGCACCACTCAGGAAGTCAAAGTTGGCCTCGTGCTTGGATCGGGGTTAGGCGGGCTGGCGGATCAACTCGAAAACCGTACCGTCATTCCGTATGGCGATATTCCCGGCTGGCCGCGCTCGACCGTACATGGTCACGCGGGGCAGTTGGTGATCGGCACCCTCGAAGGCTGCCCGGTGGTCGCCCAGCAGGGGCGGGCGCACTTTTACGAGGGCTACGATTTGCAGCAGGTGACGTTCCCGATCCGCGTGATGAACGCGCTCGGCGTCAAAACGCTAATCCTGACCAACGCGGCGGGCGGCATCAATCCGGCTTTCAACGTTGGCGACGTGATGATGCTCAACGATCACATCAACTTTGTCGGCATGGTCGGCAACAATCCGCTGATGGGGCCGAACGACGACTCGCTCGGCGAGCGTTTCGTCGGGATGGCGCATACCTACGATCTTGATCTGCGCAAGCAGGCGCACCAGACGGCAAAAGCGGCGAATCTGACCCTGCACGAAGGCGTTTACTGCTGCCTGTCCGGGCCGACCTTCGAGACGCCCGCCGAGATTCGGATGCTGCGCGTGATCGGCGCGGACGCGGTGGGTATGTCCACCGTTCACGAGGTGCTGGTCGCTCGACACGGCGGGATGCGTGTGCTGGCCTTTTCGGGTATTACCAACAAGGCGATTGATCACGTGGACAGCAGCGCCGAAACCAGCCATCAGGAGGTTCTCGAAACCAGCACGATCCTTGTTCCGAAACTGACGACGCTGCTGCGTGGAGTTTTGCGGTCGCTTTCATGATCAGTGGAATTGCTTTTCTGATTGAGCAAGCCGCCACCGGACTGTACATCGTCCTGGGCGTGTTTATCATTTACGCGATCTGGCGCTGGCTGCGAGCGCGGCGCGAGTATCGCGGCACCAATTT
>DASZXN010000332.1:0-23017 GCA_035545875.1 Phototrophicaceae bacterium | reverse complement strand
TGCTCGGCATTTCGCTCGCGCCGATCACCGGGCAGTTGGTCGCGCAGATCGCCGCGAACGAAACGCTCACCCACGATGTAACGCTCCTCAGCCCAGAGCGATTCTGATTCTGGATTGCATCGGTTTTTATCGCCGGAGGTTCAAGCATCCGGCTAGGCAAACCAAGCCCTCTGAAGCGGGCTGAAAGGCGGGCGGGTTTAAAACCCGCCGCTATGATGCCGTGTTGATGATCTCACGCGAAGATTTATACGTAGGGGCGACCTGACAGGTCGCCCCTACAAAATACTTCACGTGGATTTACGACTGCGGCGGATTGACGAAGTACGCGCGCGCCGGATACTTCAGCCCGGTCAGGAACGTGCCGTTGATCTCGGCGGCGTCCAGGTTCAGGTTCGACGTGTAAGCATACACGCCAATCGGCTGGAAGATCGGGATCATCGGCAAATCCTGCCAGAGCAGCTTATCGGCCTGCTGATAAATGGCGGTGCGCTTGGCCGGATCGGTCTCCGTGTTGCCCGCGTCGAACAGCTTGGTCACGTCGGGATTGTCGTAGGCGAGATAGCTGGTGTCGTTGGCGTAGAAATCCTGATAGTGCGACGGATCCGTGCCGAACAAGCCCCAGCCGCTCAGGAACGCATCATACGGCTTGTCGGTGCTGGTGTTGTCGTAGATGTCGGTGTTGCCGGTCGCGTCGTCAACGGCATCGAGGGTGATATTGACGCCGAGCGCTTTCCAGTTGTCGTAAACAATCGGCGCGATCAAGCCCATCAGCGCCCACGACGCCGAATATTCCAGCTTGAGCGTCAGTTCCTGACCATCCTTGTCGAGGAAGCCATTGCCGTCGCTGTCTTTCCATCCGGCATCGGCCAGCATCTGCTTGGCCTGATCGGGATCGAAAGGATACTGCGTGTTCAGCCCGGCCTGATACGACGAGGCCGACTGGTTGAACAGCGAGTCGGAGATGGTGCCGTTGCCGCCGACCGCTGCGTCGATGATCGCCTGACGATCCAGCCCGGTGATCAGCGCGCGCCGCACCGCCGGGTCGCCGACCGTCTTGCTCTTGGTGTTGAACCCGATCAGGCGCACCAGATCGCGCGGCTCTTTGGCGACCACGTAGTCAGCGTTGTTATCGAACACCGAGAGATCAGCGCCATCGACTTCCGCGAAATCGACATCACCCGATTGCAGCGCGTTGGCGACGTTCTGTGCGCCGCTGATGAAGCGCACGACGATCCGGTCGAGGCAGGGCGCGCCGCCCCAGTAATCCTTGTTCGCCTCCAGTTGAACGTCCTGCCCCGTCTCCCACTTGACGAACTTGAACGGGCCAGTCGTGATCGGGGCGCTGTTGAACGGCGCATCCTTGATGTGCGTGCTGGCGAAGCCGTGCTTCGGCACAATCGGGATGCTCATCTGGTTCAGAATCGCCGGATCGGGCGCGCTCAACGTCACCTGAACGGTGTTATCGTCGATGGCCTTGTAGCCAATCGGCTTGTCGCCCTGCATCAGATTGGTCTTCCAGTCGATGGTGTTGTCATCTTCCAGCACCGCGTCGAAGGTGAAGATCACGTCCGCCGAGGTGAACGGCTGGCCGTCCGACCACTTGACGCCCTGGCGCAGATGGAAGGTGTAGGTCAGGCCATCCGGCGACACGTCCCAGCTCTGGGCGAGCGCGGGCTGAGTCTGATCGCCCCAGTTCTCGCCGCCGAGCACCAACGGCTCGTCCATGAAGGTCGTCACCGCGAGGCTGTTGCCGTCGTTGGCGTACAGGCCGTTGAGCGACTCCGGGTCGCCATTGCCCTGCGTGACCATCGTCCCGCCCGTTGTCGGGCAGGCGAACGGTGTCGCGCCGGGGTCAGCGACGGCAGTCGTCGCTGCCGGAGTGCTTTCCTGCGCCGCCACGACGTGAACGGCAAGCAGCATCAAAACCAGCAAAAGAGCAATTTTACGCATGGGCATTTTTCTCCTTGATAGACTTAGCCCTTTGATACCAAAAGTTATCTAGAGTCCCGCAGTTGCGGGTCTAGGGCATCACGTAATCCGTCACCGATGAAGTTGAAGGCCAGCACGATCAGCGAAATCGCCACACCCGGCACGACCCAGATCCACCACGCCGTTCGTAACCACTGCTGCGCGTCGCCGAGCATGTTGCCGAGGCTGGCATTCGGCGGCGGCACGCCGAGGCCGAGAAAACTGAGCGCCGATTCGGTCAGAATCGCGCTCGGTACGGCCAGCGTCGCGGCGACGATGATCGATGCGGCGCAGTTGGGCAGCAGGTAGACAACGATCAGCCGCCACGCCGGAACGCCGATGCTCTGCCCCGCGATCACGAACTCGCGCTCTTTCAGCGAGAGGATTTCGGCGCGTACCAGCCGCGCGACCGTCATCCAGTTGAGCGCGCCGATCACGAAAATTAGCGCGAGCAGGCTGCCGCCGAGAATCCCCGCCATGATCAGCAGCAGCAGAAACGCAGGCACGGACAGAAACACATCCGTTATTCGCATTAAGAGATTGTCGATCCAGCCGCCGAAGTAGCCGGACACCGCGCCCACCGCGATGCCGATCACCAGTTGAAACGCGACCGCCGTCACGCCGACGAGCAGCGAAATCCGCGTGCCGACCAGCGTGCGCGCGAAATAGTCGCGCCCGAAGTTGTCCGTGCCGAAGATATATTCGGCGCTCGGCGGCTGCGGCTTGCCGTGCGCGTAACTCGTGTTGGTCGCGTTCGGGTCGTGGGGCGAGATTTGCTCGGCGAAAATGCTCATCAACGCCAGCAGAATCAGGATAATCGCGCTGGCGACGGCCAGTTTGTGCCGCCGAAACTGCCGCCAGACGAGGCCGCTTTGCGAGCGCTCTTTGACGATGGGAACAATCTGTGCGCTCGTGCTACTCATAGCGAATCCTCGGATCGACCCAGGCGTAAGCGATGTCGGCCAGCAGGTTGCCGATGATGATCACCAGCGCCGACATCATCGTCACCGCCATGATCACCGGATAATCCCGCCCGGTCACGGCGTCCACGCCCAACCGACCGATCCCCGGCCAACCGAAGATTGTCTCAGTCAGGAACGCACCCGTGACAATCGTCGGCACGGACAGCCCGATCAGCGTGACCATCGGGATCAGCGAATTGCGCAGGGCGTGAACCAGCAGCACGCGCCGCTCGCGCAGCCCTTTGCCTTCCGCCGTGCGGATGTAATCCTGCCCCAGCACTTCCAGGAGCGCCGACCTTTGATAGCGCGACCAGCCCGCGATCTGCGCCAGACTGAGCGTGATCGTCGGCAAAATCATGTGCTTGGCGACATCGATGACCGCCTGCCAGCCGGTATAAGTCTCGCGCACCGAGTTCATGCCAGTCGCGGGCAGCCAACCGAGTTGAATGGCGAACACCTGAATCAGCAGCAGCGCGATCCAGAAGATCGGGATTGAAATTCCCGCCAGCGCGAAGGTGCTGAGGATGTAGTCGAGCAGGGTATAGCGTTTGATCGCCGAAATCACGCCGATGGGGATGGCAATGATGAACGACAGCAGCAGCGACACACCGCCGAGCAGCAGCGTGTTCGGCAGCCGATCCCCAATCTCCTGCGTGACCGGATGGCGGTCACGGAACGAGAAGCCGAGATCGCCGGACAGCGTCTCCTTGAGCCAGTTCACGTAGCGGATATAGACGGGCTGCTCTAAGCCGAGGCTCAGGCGCACCCGCTCGATGTAGGCCGGATCAGGCGCTTTGTTCGGGTCGATGTACATCTGTGCCGCGTCGCCGGGCGCGAGATATATGATCAGGAACGTCAGTACCGAGATGACGAACAGCAGCGGGATCGCCTGTAAAAGCCGCTGCGCGATGTATCGGGTCATAAATTACTCTTACCACTACTCAATAAAAAAGCCCGGAGATGCACTCTCAGGGCTTTACGGACATCGCCAGACGTGAACGGTTAGCGCGCCAAAATCCTCAGCATCTCATCGCTAAGTGACTTCTTCTGGCAGCAGCGACATTGCATCATGGGATTACCATGCTCCGCTCACGGATAACTGCCTAGAAGATTACCAGATAGAACCATTTCGTCAATAGAACCACGTCGCAATACAGGGTCATCGCATCAAATTTCTGTTTGGGTCATGAAAGGTGAACGAGGTTTCGTAGGGACGGCATTCATGCCGTCCGCTATGCCGGACGCGATCAATCGCGTCCGCTGGTGAAGCAGCTTCGGCGAATAGGCGCATCAACGGACGAGACAAGTCTCGTCCCTACAAGATCACAATGGAGGTGTCGCTGCCATATATACACGCCAATACAAAAGCGCAAAGGAAACTTTTCTAAATCCTTCGCGCTTTTCTCTTTAACTTTGCGTCTTTGCGTTGAATCTTTTGCTTTTACTGATGCCCGTTAGTCTCGAACGGGATCGACGGGAAGCCGCCTGCGAACGGCACATCGGGGCGCGCGTAATCGCCCATCAGCGCGCGGCGCAGCGGCGTCGTGTGTTCGAGGAAATCGTGATCGGTTTCGTCCCGATCCGAACGACGTACCCAGGGCGGGCTGTAGATGAAGTGCATGTTATAGCGATCCCACGTCATGTTATTGGGCATGGGCGAGTGCCACACGCCGTTGTGGAAGAGCAGCACGCTGCCGCGCTTCGCCAGCAGAATCTGCTGCACGGCGCAGGCATAAACCTCTTTGCGCGCCGATGGCGGCAAATCGAGCTTGCTGCGATGGCTGCCCGGCACGAGCATCATGTTGCCCATGAACGGCTTGGTCTGGTCGGTCAGGTGATAGCTGGCACGCAGTTGGATCAGCGGTACGGGATAGGCCAGCTTCTTGAAGTCGTAAGCCGACGATCCATCCTGATGCCAGCCGACGCTCTGGCTTCCGGCGGGCTGCACCGTACACCACGCCGCTTGCAGCACGAAGTTGTCGCCGTAGATGCCGCGCACCTTCGGCAGCACCGCCGGATGATCAATCAGTCGCTCGATGGCCGGTTCGTGCTCGAAGCCCTTGCCGATTTGCAGCAGCTTCTCTTTCGGCTGCCCGGCGTGGACGCGCTTGGCGGCTTCGAGCACTTCGTCGCACTCGGCCTCCGAAAGCACATCCTCGATGACGATGAAGCCGAAGCATTCGAAGATGAACTGATCCATCTCCGTCATTTCACCCGGCTTGGACAAAGGTAAAGTCGTTAATTCCATCGCAATCTCTCTTTCACTCTCATTCCAACAATTTTTAGCGCCACCCGAAGGCTTCCAACGGGAGCGCCGTGCGAATTGCTGACTCCTGATCAGCGCTGCCCCTGCTGAACAAGCGATAGCGGAAGCGCAGATACCCCCGTTGACTGCTGGCGAAATTGGTGTGCCAGTAGTGGTTGATCGGCATCGAAGCGAGGAAGCCGTTCCAGTCATACGGATCGGTTTCCCAGCGGTTGTAGTTGATCGCCTGCGGCATGACCAGCGGCGCATCGAGCGGCAGCCAGAGCAGCGATGCGCCATCCTGCTCGATCTGCGCGGCGCACTGGATCGTGTAGTACGACGAACACGTTCCCGCCAGTTGTCCGCCTGCCTCGTGACTGCCCGGCTGGAAGAAGCCGCCCGCCGTCTCCAGTTTCAGGTGATCCGCCGCGAACGGGAAGGCGACGTAGGCCGCTTCGGGCAGCTCGTTCCACGTTTTATCCCAGTCGATCACCAGCTCAACCAGCGGCAGCGCATGATAGACGCGCCAGTTGATCTGAACCTTGCCCATTGTGCCGATGTTGCCGTCGAGCGTATGCGTGTCGAAGACCGCGCCGGACGCTGACTTGAGCGAGCCTTCAAAGGTCGGCGTGGTATGCTCGAAAATCGGCGCGTCGATCCATTCTTTCAGCAGCGGTTCGGCGGCATCGCCAAGCACGATCAGCCGTCGCAGGTTGCCGACCGCCTGCCGTCCGAGCGGGTGGATCACATTCTCGTGAACGAGTTGCCCAAAGCCGTAATCCGCTTGGCCGATCCACTCGCGTCCATTCGATAGGCTGGTCAGCGCGCCGCTCACTGAATCAACTGTGATCGCCCAATCCGTATTCGTTGGCGCGGCTCCGGCTTCGCGTTCGATTAACCGGAAGCGCGCCAGACCTTGCCCCGGCAGCGCCGCGACGAAGCGCGGCATATCGTCGGCGTGGCTGTCGCGCTGGAACGGATAGGCTTGCCCATCGTCGGCGAGCAGCATTTGTTTGCTCGGATCGAGGCGCAAATCCGCGCCTGTGAACTCGACCACCCGCAGCGGCGCGTCATCGTCGAACAGGGCATAGAGGCTCTGACCGTCACTCGCTTCGGTGATCGCCCGCAGCGCTGCGCCTGCCGCTTCGTGATAATGCAGTTCTGCCCGCTGAAAGTTCAGTTCCTTCGCCGCTTGCAGAAAATTGATCGGCTCGGCATAGGGAATCCAGGTCGTCATCCAGGCATTAAACGTGTGTTCGAGCGCCAGCAACTCCTGATCGCGCGCCGTCGCCAGATGCGCCGTCGCGTAGCTCGATCCCGACTGCTCGACCAGCGATTTGACGTTCTTGCGGCCTCGCTGCACCCGCCGCGCCTGCGCGATCCGCCCGCCCATCGTGCCGAGTCCATGCGCCCAATGATCCGGCCACGCGACCTGCCGCGTCGGAAAGCTCGCCGTGTCGAACTGCGTCACCTGATCGAACCACTCGCTCATCGTCGCCGTGCGCAGGTGAATGTCGTCATGCTCGGCGTTCCAGCGCGCGATGATCTCGCACCAGCGGTCATCCGGCGGTGAGTTATCGACCCAATAGCCGCTCGTGCAGATCATCATCGCGTCGTAGGGATAACCTTCGCGCTGGATTCGCTCGATATATTTGGGAATCTCGCGCTGCGCCGTCGCATAGAGGTCATCGACGGATGTGCGATCCGATTCCCAGAAGTAGCGCGATTTCTCGGTCGCAAAGCCCTGTGTCGCGGATAGGCCGAGGAAGTTGCCGAGGTGATAATGCTCGTTGAGCCAATGGAGTATCTTATTGCCGCCCGGCCCCTGCCACCAGAAGCCCTGCGGCACGCGAATCGGCACGTCGGGGCGCAGGCGATCCCCATTTTCCATCACCCAATGATAATGGATGCTGCCGCGCTTGCCGAGCGGATCGGTGGCGCTGTCGATATGCACCTGGCTGATGAAATAGGGAATGTTCCGCTCCGCCAGCAGGTCGGGAATTGCCCATGCCCAGCCGTTGATGTCGGAGTGCATGGCGCAGCGCAGCGGCAGATCGTTCTGGCGGCAGAACTCGACCGCCCATTGCAGGCTGTAGCCGTAGGCTTCCGCGTCGATCAGGTCGGTGAAGTGCAGGTAGCTCGCCGTTACCTCGATCTGCCCGTTGCGCGCGAAGTACAGGAAGTCGCCTAAGCGCTCCGGCCTTGCCGCCAGATAATTGCGCACCTGCCACGCCGTCTCGCACGTCCATTTGAAGCGATGCTCGACGGGCGCGATTTCGTCGCGGGCGCATAGTTCGAGCACACGATCATAGTAATCGACGTACATTCCGGCGATCTGTTCCTGCGGGTGCGTGTAGCCGATGTCCGTATGCGCGAACTGGGTGACGTAGATCGTGAACGGCTGCGCCATGCGAATCTTGTCCTTTAGAGACCGTTCTGAAAGTCAGTCTTTAGCCCTCACCCTAAATCCCTCTCCCTCAGGGCGAGGGACTTTAAAAACCCCGTTTGCTTTCTCCCCTTCTCCCTGAGGGAGAAGGGGCGGGGGATGAGGGCTTCCCTAATTGCCTATCCCAGTTTCGGCACGTCAATGGTGACTTCGCGCCCCGCCTCAGCGCTGCGCAGAATCCCATCCATGATCAATTGACTGTAGAGTATCCCTTTTGTATCGACGGGGGTAGGCCCGCCAGCCCGCACCGCGTCGGTGAACACCCGCGCCTGCGGCGTGAAATGATGCAGACGGTTCGGCTCCTCGCGCGAGGGAATCTGCGGCATGACGTTGGTCAGCACGCCGAACTCGTCGCGGAACAGGATCAACTGCGGCGACACCTGAAGCCCGCCGCGCGTCCCTAAAAACAGGCTCGGCCCCAGATTATCGGCGTGCGCCGCCCAGTAAGTCAGGAAATGCAGCGCCAGCCCGTTCTCGAAGCGCACGAAAGCCGCGCTCATGTCCTCGACTTCCATATCCTCCGGCTTGTGACCCCAGTCGCCGGGGACGTTCGGCAGCGTCTTACCGAGCTTGTAGCTGATCATCGCGCTCACGCTGACTGGGCGCGGGCTGTCGAGCATGAACATGAAGCGGTCGAGGTCGTAGCAGCCAATATCGACAATTGGCCCCGCGCCCGCCGTCTCGCGCTTCATGAACGTCCCGCCAGGGATGCGCCGCCGCCCGCCGCCGACCAACTGCGCGTAATAGACTTCGCCGAGCGCGCCGTCCTGTACAATCCGCCGCGCCGCGATCAGTTCGGGCTGAAAGCGCGGCCAGAAGGCGGTATGCAGAATCTTGCCCGTCTCGTTCGCGGCAGTGATCATGGCAATCGCGTCGTCAAGTCTGGCGGCCAGCGGCTTCTCGACCAATACGTGCTTGCCCGCGCGCAGCGCATCGACGGTCGGCTGGCGGTGCGCCTGATTGTAGGTGCAGACGCTCACGCCCTGAACCTCGTCGAGCGCCAGCAGATCATGATAATTCTCGAAATACCTGGGGATGTGATGCTCGGCGGCGAAGCTTTCCGCTTTCCCCGGTACAATGTCCGCCACCGCCACGATCTCCACGTCCGGCAGGCGCTGATAGGCCAGCACGTGATTGCGGGCGATGCCGCCCGCGCCGATAATGCCAACTTTAACCGGGCTGCTCATGGCTGCGCGACTCCTTCAGCGCTGAACTTGTGCTCGCGCCCGGAATTGGCCGAGAGGTAGATGCCTTCAAGCAGCTCGGTCAGGTTGCGACCATCCTCGACGCTGATGGTCGGCCTGGTTCCGTGCAGGCAGGCCGCGACAAACTGCTGGAACGGCATCGGCAGCGCTTTCGGCAGTTCGGTCGGCAGGATGTAGGGGCTGCGCTCGCCATTGAGCGCGTTCAATTTGCTGCTGTTGAGCAAAGTTTCTGTCCCCGGCGCAATCGAGCGCCCGACGTAGCCTTCCGTCCCGTAGATTTCCAGCGGATTCGGCCCGGCGCGATGCACCCACGACACGTCGAGGATGCCAATCGCCCCGCTCTTGAACTCGACCAGCGCGACCGTGTTGTCGTCAATCGGGTAGGCGTTGCTGAAATTCTGCGCCTTCGCCATCACGCTGACGGGTTCGCCGAGGAACCAGCGCATCACGTCAACGGTGTGGCAGCCGAGATCGAACAGCGCGCCGCCGCCCGCCAGCGACGCATCGCCGAACCACGCGCTCCCATCGTGGAACCAGTGATCGAGCGCGGCGGAGTGGGCGACACGGGCGCGCATCATCGTCACCTTGCCGAGCCAGCCCTGATCGAGTACGTGCTTGAGGAACAGCGTTTCCGGGCGCGTCCGGCTGGGCAGCGAGATCACGAACTGGATGCCCGCGTCGTGAACCGCTTTCACCACTGCGTCCGCGTCCGCCAGCGAGACGGTCAGCGCCTTCTCGGTGAAAATGTGCTTCTTGTGCTGGGCTGCCGCGAGCAGAAGCTCGGTGTGCTGGGTCGTCGGCGCGTTGATCAGCACCGCGTCCACGTCGCTGCTCGACAGCACTTTCTCCAGATCGCTTTCGTAAGGAACGTTATAGGTGGCAGCGCCTTCACGACCTCGGCGCTCATCGTCATCCCAGATACATTGGATGGCGGCTTCAGGGTGGGCTTGCACCTGGCGGGCGTAATCGTTGGCGTGGACGTGCGCGAAACTCAGCATCGCAATGCGTAACATCTTTAAGCTCTCTTTTTCAACTATTCGAATAAAAATAGACCGCTCGCGCGATCTATGCTGACCCTACTTTTAGCGTGTTTTGACCCGCTGGCGTGCCCCGCACGACTCGCGTACCAGCAGTTGCATCGGCAGTTCGATTCGCCGTGCTACGCCGCCCATCCCTTCAATCCGGCTGATCAGCAGGTCAGCCGCGCGCCGCCCCACGTCCTGATCGGCCTGCGCCATTGTCGTCAGGCGCGGGCTGATGTAGGCCGCGAAGCCGATGTTACCGAAGCCGACCACCGCCAGATCGTCCGGCAGCGTCAAGCCCAAATGCTGCGCCGCATGGATCACCTCCGCCGCCTCGTAATCGTTCGAGCCGATCACTGCCGTCGGGCGACCCTCGCGGGCGAGAAATGCCTCGTAATCTTTAACTTTGTGGGTGTAATCACACTGAAAGACCAGCGACTCGTCGAGCGGAATGCCGTACTCTGCCAGCGCCCTGCAATACCCGGCGTAGCGATCTCGCACCGAGGTCGTCTTGAGCGACCCAAACGAGGGATAGCAGAACGCGATCCGCCGATGGCCGAGGATGATCAGATGCTCGGTCAGGCGGAAGCCGCCGCCAAGATTGTCGTCTGTCACCGAATCGGCGTCCAGATCAGGGAAATAGCGGTCGATTAGCACGAAGGGCAGGCCGTCGGCGTGAAGCTGCCAGATGGCATCATCGTGCTGCACGTCGCTCAACGGGAAAATGATCAACCCCGCGACGCGATCCGTACGCAGCCGTTGAATATCGCGCTGTTCTTCTTCGGCGCTCTCTTCCGTGTAAGCGAAGCTGACCCGGTAGCCGCGCGCTTTCGCCGCGTCCTCGACACCCATCAGAATGTCCAGATCAAGCTCGCTGCGGCGCAGGCTCAACAGCAGACCAATGCGTCGATCTTCCGCGCGCCGCGCATCCACTTCACCGCTGAACACCGGCACTTCCCGCACGAACGTCCCGCGTCCCGGCACCCGTTCGAGCATCCCCTCGCGCACCAGAATCGCCATCGCCTGCCGCACCGTGCCCCGGCTGATCCTGTGTTCACGGGCGAGTTCCGCCTCGGAGGGGAGGCGCGTCCCGGCGCTCAGGGAACCGTTCAGGATGCGCGTCTTGTAGGCCGCTGCCAGTTGAGCATACAGCGCTTCATCGTCCGTGCGCTTGAGCAAAGTAGCACGTGAATCCTTCCCTCAGCAGCGCTGAGGAAGCGTACAAACTCCCTTAAAATGACTGTACAAATAGTAGACCTGGAAGTTGAGCTTGTCAATCAAATCAACTGTACCATTCCGCCTGAAAATCTGTCTACAGCCAAACATATCCGTGTATATTCTTCACAAATACCCTGAATAATCAGTTGACAAAACACGAAAGCTTTATATAGTAATGATTAGTTTGCATAGACAAATTGACTTGAATAATGATTAGACATTTCGCCGCGCATCCAGCCTGATCCGCGCTGGCAGCGCCATTTGTTACTGGCCTTATCGAATGGATTACCTTGCCGGAGGAAGGGTAATCGAGCCAACAAGAACATGGGTAAAAGTGCAGCTTATTTGGAGTAACCTCATGGAAAAACGCCTTCTCAAACCCAGAAATCTCATTCGCCTGGCGCTGACGGTCGCGGTGTTCGTGGCTGTCGGCGCGTTCACCCTCATTCCAGTCGCCGCGCAGTCCGAACTCCCCGTTCCGCGCAACGAAACCATCTTCATGGAAGACACTGCCGTCTACACCGTCTTCGACAGCTTCAATACCCGTATCCCACAGGGCGACGAGTACGCCAATGGCTATCAGCAGGTCGGCGTCGAGAACCTGTTCCTCGCCAACTTCGCTACGGGCAAGATCGAACCCTGGCTGGCGACGGGCTACACCTACAACAGCGACTATACCGAACTCACGATCAAGCTGCGCAGTGACGTTCACTGGCAGGACGGCGTGGCCTTTAGCTCGGACGACGTGGTCTACACGATCAACACGATCATGAGCACCCCGGCGCTCTCCGGCAATACCACTCTGAACCAGTACATCGACAGCGTGAGCAACCCCGATGCGACCACCGTCGTCATCAAGCTCAAGACCGCCGCGCCGCGCTTTGTCTACACCTTCTTTGGTCAAACGGGATCGTGGGAAGTCTGGCCGAAGCACATCTGGGAAAAACAAGACCCGACCACCTTCAAGAATAACCCGCCCGTCACCACCTCGGTCTGGAAGCTCAAGGAAGTCAACACCGACCTGAAGATGTTCATCTGGGAGCGTGACGACAACTATTGGGACAAGGCCGAGCGCTTCCCGGAAGCCAAGTACGTCATCTATCGTCAGGCGCCATCGTCCGCCGACGCCGATTATCAGGATTTCGTCAGCAACAATATCGATCACGGTCACGCGCTCCAGTGGCAGCAGATTCAGCAGGCGCAGCAGGCCAACGCGAAGGTGACTTACGGCCAGTTCGACGATCCGTGCCCGCGTGGTATCTGGCTCAATGACCAGAAATATCCGCTCAGTCTGCCGGAAATGCACTGGGTCATCTCCGACCTCGTTGACCGCGACAAGATCGCCAACGTCATCTGGCAGCCGCCGACCACCCCCGCCGATCACCCCTGGTCGGACTGGGCGCTGCTCAAGCCGTTCATCGACCCGGCGGTCATTCAGCAGTACCCGCTGACCTTCGACACCGACAAGGCCAACGCCATTCTGGATCAGCTTGGCTTCACCCAGCGCAACGGCGATAACATCCGCCTCGACGACAAGGGGAACCCGCTCTCCTTCACGATCATCACCCCGGCAGCCGTTGGGCAGGGCGAATACCAGATCGCGCAGGACGTGGCGGACGAAGCCCAGAACGTCGGCATCCAGTTGACCGTCAAGCACGAAGATGGCGCGGTGTTCGACAACGACCGCGATACAGGCAATTTCGACATCACCTCGCACTGGCTCTGCTTCACGGCGCTCGACGCGCTCGACCTCTACGGCCAGTTCACCAGCGATCAGCCCATCCCGACCAATGGCGAGCGCACCTCCTGCGACTGCAACTGGATCGGCTTCAAAGACCCGACCTTCGATCAGGCCGTCGCCACGATCAAGGCGAATGGGCCGGATACTGACGCCGCGAAAGCCGCCTATACTACGGCGCTCACCGAATGGATGAAGAACTTACCCGGCATACCCGTCGTCCAGACCATCTACGTCATGCCCTGGAATACGACGTACTGGACAGGCTGGCCGACGGACAGCAACATGTTCACCGTGCCGTTCACCTGGTGGGCGACCTTCATCAAGGTGCCATTCGAACTGAAGAGCACCGGCGCTTCGTAACCGTCCTATAATATGGGATGAGGGGTAGGCGCTATCTCGTGCCTACCCCTCATCAAAATAGATTTATTCCATAGGAGAGTTTTATGCGAAGACGAGCGTGGCTGCGCTTCTTTGTGCGCCGCCTTGCAATTTATCTGCTGACCATCTTCGGTTCGTTTACGGTTGCCTTCCTCTTCTTCCATCTCATCCCCGGCAACCCCATCGCGGCGCTGATGGCGAATTTGCAGCAGCAGTACGGCGGTCACAATACTGCCTCCGCCGACATGATCAAGTACTACAACGACCAGTTTGGCATCGATCAGCCGCTGCCGGTGCAGTACGTCCGCTACATTACCAATGTCGTCTTTCATCAGGACTTAGGCCCTTCACTGCTCTCGTTCCCGACGCACTCGCAAGACCTGATCATGCGCGCGCTGCCCTGGACAATCGGGATGCTCGGCCTCGCCGTGATCATCTCGTGGATTGTCGGCTTGCTGCTGGGTGGGCTGCTCGGCTGGCGGCGCAATCTTCCCGGCGCATCACTCCTGACCAGCGCCGCAATTGGCCTCGCTCAGATTCCCCAGTACATCGTGGCGATCATGCTGGTGTTTATCTTCGCTTACGGGCTGTCGTGGCTGCCCTCGCGCGACGCTTATCCCGCCAACGTCAGCCCCGGCCTGACCAGCGATTTCATCCTCGGCGTGATCCGGCATGGCATCCTGCCCGCCCTCTCGATTGTCATCGTGGCGGTCTCCGGCTGGGTTATCTCGACGCGCTCGCTCATCGTCTCGATTTTGGGCGAGGATTATCTGCTCTACGCGCAGGCCAAAGGCTTGCCGCGCCGCAACATCTTCCTGCAATACGCCCTGCGCAACGCGCTGCTCCCCCAGTTGACCGGGCTGGCGATCTCGCTCGGCTTCATCGTCAACGGCGCGCTGCTGGTGGAAACCCTGTTCAACTATCCCGGCTTAGGCTCGCTGCTGACCAAAGCCGTCGGCATCCTCGACTACAACACCATGCAGGGCATCGTCCTGATCTCGATTGTCTCGGTGCTGACCGCCAACTTCCTGCTCGATCTTTTCCTGCCGCTGGTCGATCCGCGTATTCGGATAGGAGCCTAAGGTGCGTAATATCCGGTCTTTGTTCAATAATCGGATGCTGGCCGTTGGAGCGGTTCTGTTCATCATCATCTGTCTGCTCTCGATCTTTGAGCCGTTCATCATTCGTCTGCTCATCGGCAACATCAACCCAATGTCGCAGGGGAAGTTCAAAATCTTCGAGCCGCCGAGCGCCCTGCATCTGCTCGGCACGGATCGTTATGGTCGGGATACCGTCGCCCTGCTGTTGATCGGACTGCGTTTTTCGCTCAGTATCGGCATTCTGGCAGGCGTCGTCGGCACGCTCGTCGGCACGGTCGTTGGACTGGTAGCCGGTTTTTACGGCGGCCTCGTGGACTCGGCGCTCCGTTCCGCCACCGACATGATCCTCGTCATCCCCACACTGCCTCTGCTGATCACGCTCTCGGCCTACATCAAGCGCCTCGATGTTGTCACGATGGCCGTGCTGCTCGCCGCGTTTAGCTGGCCGTTCTCGGCGCGCACGATCCGCGCACAGGTCTTGAGCCTGCGCGAGCGCAACTATATCGATCTTGCCCGCACCTCTGGCTTGAGCGGCATTGAAATCGTCTTTCAGGAAATCATGCCCAATCTGCTGCCCTATCTCGGCGTTGGCCTCGCTGCCAGCACTGTCGGCGCGATTCTGGCCGAGTTCGGCCTCGAAGTCCTCGGTCTGGGGCCAGGCAACGTTTCGACGCTTGGTCTGATGATCAACTGGGCGATTGGCTGGGGCGTGCTCTCGCTGGGTAAGTGGTACATCGTCGCGGCTCCGGCGCTGATCCTCGTCCTGATCTTTCTGGCGCTCAATTTTATCAATATCGGGCTGGAGCAGGCTTTCAATCCGCGCCTGAAGGGTACGACGGGGATGTAATGTCGATGGACAACAACTTACTGAAGATTGAAGATTTGCGCGTATATTTCCACAGCACGCACGGCGAATACAAGGTCGTGGATGGCGTCAACCTGACCGTCGGACGGCAGGAGATTTTGGGGCTGGCGGGCGAATCCGGCTGCGGCAAATCGACCGTCGTTGAAGCGATCATGCGCCTGATTCGGATGCCCGGTTACATCAAGAGCGGTGAAATCACCTTCTATCCCACCGTCGATCAAAACGCGCCGCCCGCCGATGCGCATATGTCCGGCGGCGTCGATCTGATCACGCTGGATGAGCAGGCGCTTCAGAACGTGCGCTGGAAATACATCTCCTACGTGCCGCAGGCGTCGATGAACTCGCTCAATCCCGTCATGCGCATCGAGAGCCAGATGATCGACGTGATTCTGGCGCACTCGACTATGAAAAAGACCGAAGCGCGCGCGCGTGCCGCCGAAGCTCTCGCGCTCGTCGGCCTGCCCGAAGCGGTTTTGCGTGCCTACCCGCACGAACTCAGCGGTGGTATGAAGCAGCGCGCGATTATCGCCAATGCCATGACCCTCAGCCCGCAGTTGGTCATTTGCGATGAGCCGACCACCGCCCTCGACGTGAACGTCCAGCGTGCCGTCCTCGAAGCCATCCTTCAGATCAAGGAGCGCACCGAGGCGACCGTGATCTTCGTCAGCCACGATCTCGCCGTTCACGCGGAACTCGTGGATCGGCTGGCAATCATGTACGCGGGCAAGATTGTCGAGGTGCAGGGCGTGCGTGAGTTGTACAGGAAGCCGCTTCATCCCTACACGCAGCGCCTGCTCTCGTCCGTGCCGACGCTCGGTGGCGCGCGCGTCCGTCAGGAAGCGATTCTCGGCCAAGCGCCGGATCGTCTCAACTGGCCGACGGGCTGCCGTTTCCATCCACGCTGCCCGTTTGCGCTGGCGAAGTGCAAGGAAGTCGAGCCACCGCTCATGCAGGTCGAATCCGGCCATCTGGTCGCGTGCCATCTCTACTCGGAAGGCATTCCCGTCGCTGCTGTGCAGCCCACCATCGCGCAGTCGCTCGCAGAAAGCCAGAAGGTCGATCATGTCAACTGAGCCTCTGCTTGACCTCCAGCACGTCGGTACGGTTTTCGCGCCCCGTCAGGGTCGGCGTGATCCGGTCATCGCGGTGGACGACGTATCGTTCAGTATGCCCGCCGACGAAGCCATCTTCCTGACGATTGTCGGCGAGAGCGGCAGCGGCAAGACCACGCTCACACGCAACATGCTCGGCCTGACCAAACCGACCAGCGGCACAATCCGCTACAACGGCAAAGACATCTACACCATGACGCCGAACGAGTGGCGTGCCTATCGCCGCGCCGTCCAGCCTGTCTTTCAAGACCCCTACGCGACTTACAATCCCTTCTACCGGATTGATCGCGTCCTGCAAGTCCCGATCCGCAAATTCAAGCTCGCCAGTTCAAAGGATGAGGCGCGGCATAAGATCGAGGAAGCCCTGCGCGCCGTCGATCTGCGCCCCGGCGACGTGTTGGGACGCTATCCACATCAATTGAGCGGCGGTGAGCGCCAGCGCATCATGCTCGCTCGAATTTACCTGATTCGCCCGCGCGTGATCGTCGCGGACGAGCCGCTCTCGATGGTCGATGCCTCACTGCGCACGGTGTTCCTCAACGTCCTGCTCGATTTCCGCGAGAAGCAGGGCATTTCCTGTATTCACATCACCCACAATCTCGCCACCGCTTACTACCTCGGCGGCGAAATCATGATCATGTGCAAGGGGCAGGTCGTCGAGCGCGGTAATATGGATCAGGTGATCAGCAAGCCGTCGCATCCCTATACGCGCCTGCTGATCGACTCGGTTCCCTCGCCCGATCCCGATCAGCGCTGGACGGAACGGCGCGGTCAGAACGCCGCCGTCGAAACCGCCACACTCAAAACCGAAGGCAGCCGCGCCTGTATCTTCACCGCGCGCTGCCCCAACGTCATGCCGATCTGTCATCAGCAGCGACCGCAGTTCGTCCCGGTCAACCCGGCGCAGGAGGCCGCCTGCTTCCTCTACGGCGAGGCCGCCAAACAGCCCACCCCAGCGGATCAACAGGCCGCTCCCGCCGCCACCACCTGATACTTCCAGCCCGAATCCCGTAGGGGCGCACCTGTGTGTGCGCCTCTTGATTTATCCTCTTAACTTGGTACAGATGGTACATCTCGCACGAGCGGCCTAATCCGTTTATCATCTCCGGTCACCTATAAATTTAATTCGACGTAGATCGGAGCATTCATGGCAATCCGACGGGTACTGGTAACCGGTGGAAGCGGCAAGCTCGGCAAATTTGTGATCGATGACCTTCAGGCGCACGGCTATGCTGTGCTCAACGCGGATCGCCGCCCGCTCGACCACGTTCGCACCATCGAAGCGGATCTCTGCAATCCGGGGCACGTCTATGCGGCCATGAGCGGTGTCGATGCCGTCGTGCATCTGGCCGCTATTCCCCACCCACTTGGCAACCCGCCCGAAGTCGTCTTTCAGACCAACGTCATGTCCACCTTCAACATCCTTCAGGCTGCCTTGACGCTCGGCGTCAAGAAAATCGTTCTCGCCAGCAGCGTTTCGGCAGTTGGCACAGCCTTCGCCTTTCGCCCGGTTGATTTGCAGTATCTCCCGATTGACGAGGCGCATCCGCTGCTCTCACAGGATGCTTATGGCCTGTCGAAGATGGTTGGCGAGGAACTGGCGGAGGGCTTCGCCCGCCGCGATCCCGCCCTCTCGCTCACCAGCCTGCGCTTCACCTCGATCATCACGCCTGAGGAAGCGCCGGTGATGTTTGCCCATCTGCGCGAGAGCGGCGAGTCGAACGCCTTCTGGACGTATATCGATGCTCGTGACGCTGCTATCGCCACCCGCCTGAGCATCGAGTACAACCCGCCCGGTCATCGCGCCTTTTACATCAACGCGCCGCGAACCTATATGCCGCAGCCCACGCTGGATTTGCTGCGCCGCCGCTACCCGAACGTCCAACTTAAGCCGGACAAGCTGACCGGAACTACCGCTCCGGTCGATTGCAGCCCGGCGCGTGACCTCCTCGGCTTCGAGCCACAGTTTCTATGGGATGCTGGCTAAATTCGGTGGTCTGGAGAGGCGCACGGTTGTACGCCCCTGTTCCTCGCCAGAGATAGGGGCACGGTAAGCCGTTTCCCCGCCAGCTACGCGACCCAATTGCTCGCCAACTGCGCGATGCTCTGCTCAATCCACAGCAGGCCAATCGGCGCAGTCGGATCGCCGTTGTAGCGCGTGATCTGCTTCGATTGATCATCGGACTGGATCGACGTGATCACCGTCGCCTGATCAGTGCGCACCATCTTTGTGTAGCTGTCCTGCCAGTCGAAATAGCCGATGCTGCTCGCCGCCCGCACAATATTCTCGACCGCCCCCGTATCCACCTTCGTCATCTGCACGCCCAGCGTTTTCACGTTGGCAATGCCCATATAGGCGACCGTGCCATCCGCATAGGCGGCAACCGTGTAAATCGGGCATTTGCCGAAGCATGGAGTCGTCTGGAGGGTCGCAACGGGCGTGTCCGTCCCATTCGAGATGCCCGATACATCCGGCGTGACGCCCGTCCACTGCGCCGTATTTGCCATCACATCGATCCACTGCTCAAGGTAGATCAGTTCCAGCGGCGCGTTATGGTCGCCGCCGTAGCGATCAATCCTGTGCGTCACGCCGTCGCGCGTCACCGAGGTGATCGTGCTGGGCAGGTCGCTGATCGTCATGCTGTTGAAGTCGTTCCAGTCGAAATAGCCCAAGCTGTCGAAGGCAGCCACCATCGCGGTGACCGTCTGCGGATCGATCTGGCTGGTCTGTTCGCCCAGCACCTGCACGAACTTCTCGCCGTTGTACTTGACCGTACCATCGGCGTAAATCTCGACGGTGTAGACCGGGCAGCTTCCAAAGCAGGGCGTCCGTTCCAGCGTGATCACCGGGGTATTCGCTTCCTCGGTTGCGGTCGCAGCCTGCGCATGGATCACGCTCGCGCTCACCAGCAGCAGTAGGGTCAGAAATAGAAACTTGAATCGGTTCATCGGTACTCTCCATCGTCGATACATGCCTAAGACGCTCGCGGCGCCCGTTTGGTTCCATAGCGACGAGCTTTCAGAGTTGAGTCAAGGGGGTGCGGAGCGATTGTGCGGTTGGGTTGTACGCGGTTGGATGTCGTCAGGCAGCGTCAAAGCGCGCGGCATTCTGACAGTTTAACCCGTTTTTCGACTCATTCCACTTTTGCTGCCGCCAGCAAATCGTGTTCCGGCAGCGCCTTGTAATAGGGATCGAGCGGGTAGCACCCGGAAATCAGATTCTTGCGCGGCGCGGTCGTGCAGTCGCTGAACGTCCGGCAGAACTGCTTGCGCCGATAGGGTCGTCCCGCGAGAATGTCCCCCGGCAGTTCGGGATAGGCGAGGATCATCCGTCCCAACCCGACCGAATCGACCCAGCCTTCGCGTACAACACCCTGCGCGACGTGAGCGAACCACTCCTGTAAATAGGAATAGCCCGTCCCGACCAGCAGCATCTCCGGTCGATGGCGTTTGAGTTCCGCCGTGACGTGGATGTGCCGCGCCACGCCGATCAGCGGGTCTTCCGGCGGCAGATAGCCGTCCGACGGCGGAAAGAGCGCTGGTCGCTGGATGTGCGGCGTATAATACGGACTGCCGCCCGTAATGCAGATCAGCTTGATTCCCAATTCGGCGCATAAATCGAGAAAGGCTTTCGGCTCGCGGAGATCGAGTCCCGTTCCCGATCCATCGCCGCCGAAGGCATAGCGATACTTCCCCTCGTACTGCTCCGCCTCGCCCATCTGCTCCGCTCCCGGATGAAACGGAATCCAGTCGAAGGCATTCAAGCGCACGCCGATTTGCAGTTCCGGCACTGCCGCGCGAATTCCGCTGACCAGATTGCGCAGGAAGCGCGTCCGGTTCTCGAATGACCCGCCGTAGCGCCCCGCGCGATCATACGCGCTCAGAAATTCATGTCCTAGATAGCCGTGACAGTGTTTCAGATCGACGAAATCGAAGCCCGCCTCGTAAACCAGCTTTGCCGCCACGACAAAATCCGCAATCAGCCCGTCGATCTCGTCGTCAGTCATGAGCGGGGTGTTTTCCGTCCCGAATTTCTTATCCAGCAGCGGGTGATGGTAGAGAATCTGCGGCTTGAGCTTCTTATGGTCGTCCGGTCGCGCGAACCGCCCCGAATGGGTCAGTTGCAAGCCGATGTACAGGTCATCGCTGCGCCCGTGATGCTCCTCATGGGTGCGGATCAGTGCGCGTCGCAACCGCGCGATGTCCGCGACCGTTTCTGTATTCATCATCAACTGGCGCGGATTCGCGCGCCCATCGTGACGCACCGCGACCGCTTCGCCGCCCCAGATCAGTTTCGCGCCGCTCAAGCCGAAATGCTGCCAGCGATGCTCGGTGTACTCGCTTGGATGTCCGTCGAGCGTGCCGTCCCAGCCTTCCATCGGCAGCACGCTGAGGCGGTTGCCAATCGTCCGCCCATAAATGTTCAACGGCTGCGCCAGCGGCGCATCCGATCCGCTCTGCACCATTTCATCGACGGGCAGACCGATCCCCAGATCGCGCAGATGCTCCGTGAACTGCTCAAATGTCCTCAATTGGGCGATGCGCCTGATGTGCATCGGCTGCTCCTCACATCCCTATCTTCGTAGGGACAGGATTGATCCCGTCCGCTGCTTTGAAATTAAACTACGCCCAGCAATCGCCCAATTTCCCTTAGCACATCCACATCGCCCTCCGGTCGCCGCGATCCGCGTGGATGCGGCGTATCCGAGCCGATCCAGCCGCGCAGCTTCAGAAATTGCGCCGCGCTGTGCTTGTAGGCCGGAACGGGCGGCCTGAACGCGAACTGCCCCAGATATTGCAGCCCATCGTTCAACTCATAGAAGCGCGGATCGCCGTCGCGCCAGTAAGCGTCGCGCCGCGCGAACAGATCGGGTGCGAACGTGCTGATGCCAAGCAGGTAGTCGCTGCCGTACATCATCATGTCGATGGCAAGATCGTTCCCCGTGAACACGTGGAAATCCGGGCGCACCTGATCGCGCAGCGCCAGCCGCTGCCATTCCAGATCGCGGCTCAACGACGAATGTTTCGCGCCGATGCACGCCTCGATTTGCAGCAAGCCTTCGTAGGTGTCCAGATCGTAAATCCTGCCGAATGGTGCGAACATCGTGCCGAGTTCGAAGGCGATGAAGCGCTCGGCCTGCTCGCCAATGCGCCGATACGCTTCCAGCACTTGATCGCTTGCCTGTCCGGTCAGCCCATACGACTGAAAGATCACGGGCGTGCCGCCGTGCCCCTTGATGATCTCGATCTGCCGGAAATAGGCCGCCTCGTCGTAACTTGCGCCGACCTGATCCGCCACGAACGCCCCGGCGACGAATTCGCGCCCGCTCATCACACTTTGCGTCAGGCGCAGCACTTCCAGCCGCTCATCGGCGCTGATCAGGTTGACGTAACCCGTGTCCATATTGACCGCCGGGACGATGCCCGCCGCGACCGTCCGTGCCACGTGCGCGCAGAAACCGTCCCAGTCGATTGCGCCCGCCTCGGTGAACGGCAGCAGCACCGCCGACATGCCCCAGATCGCCCGCCGCGCCCGTATCATTGCCAGCGGATCGTATACAATCTTGTCCATAATCAATGTCTCTCTTCTCAAATCCATTTTGTTGCGCCGACCCCACCCCCAACCCCTCAGCGACTTCAGGGAGGTGAGTAAAACAAGGCGCGGTACAGCCTACCCGCTTTTTACGCTCTTCTTGGTGTTCTTGGCGCACTTGGCGGTTCAATTATTTCTTGCTTTTATCTTTGCGCCTTTGCTTGACTCTTTGTCTTTTAAAACGCTCCCTGCGCTTCCAGTAGTTCGATGTACGCCCGCAGCGACGCCCGATTATGCTCACGCACAATCGCCTCGACCTGATCGGCATCGCGTTCGCGCAGCCCCGCGATCAGCCGTTCGTGTTCCTGCTGCGCCAGCTTGATCCGGCTGGCGAACACCTCGGTCAGGTAGCGCCGCCGCAGCCGATCCCAGTGATCGAGCGCGCGGCGTAAACTCAGTTGAACGAGGTGCATCTGCGCCCGCTCGCAAATCGCCTGATGAAACTGCTTGTTCTGCTCCGACCACGCATCAGGATCGTCCATCAAGCCGCGCATCGACTCGATCAAGCCGCTCAAATCGTTCAAATCCGCGTCGTTCAGCGTTTTGCACGCCGCCCGCCCGCTGATGATTTCCAGCGCTTCGAGCAGGTCGAAAATCTCGTGGATTGACGCGGCTTTAAGGTCGGTCACGCGCGCGCCGACATACGGCTCGATCACCACGAAGCCGTCCGCTTCCAACTGACGCAGCGCCTCGCGGATCGGAATTTGGCTCACGCCCAAATCCGCCGCCAGCCCATCGATCACCAACGCCGCTCCCGGCTCGATCCGACTGTCGAGGATCGCCTCGCGCAGATAGGCGTAAACCTGCTCGTTTTTGCTCTGGAACAGGCGTGGTTTCGTCATAAGGTTTTTCCATTCTGCAAATCCAGCGTCATCGCCTTGCCCGCGTGACGGAGCGTCATCGTCGGTTCGCCCCATGCGGTATGGGTGTAGGCGTTATCGTAATGGGGATAGTCCGCCCACGAGACTGCCTTGCCGTCAACCGTCATCTCGCCTTCCCAGCCGAAGCGCACCTGCTCGCCATCAATCTTCGCGCTCACGATCCCGCCATCAACCTGCGGCGCGAAGCGCCTGGTTTTCTCGATGAAGCTTCTGAAATCGCCGTCCTCGGCCTGCGCGCCAATCGACGCGACCCACGCCGCGCTTTTTCCGCCGGATCGAAT
>DASZXN010000331.1:0-9315 GCA_035545875.1 Phototrophicaceae bacterium | reverse complement strand
TTGTCGATGCGGCACGGGCAATCGGCGCGAGCGACCGCCGGATTATCTTTTTTCACCTGCTGCCGAATATTATCGGCCCGCTGATCGTCGCGGAAACGCTGGCGATCCCTGGCTACATCTTCACCGAGGCGTTTCTGAGCTTTATCGGTCTGGGCGTGCAGTCGCCGATGCCGAGTTGGGGCAGCATGATCAACAGCGGGCGCGACGCGATGACCTCGTTCCCTGACCTGATCCTGATCCCCGGCGCGGCGCTGGCGCTGACGACGCTGGCGTTCAACTTTTTGGGCGATGGCCTGCGCGACGCGCTCGATCCGTTCCTGCGAGGCCGCTAAATGGATCGCCTACGCCACCAAACTCGAACGATCCTGATCGCGCTGCTCCTGTGCCTGCCGCTGGCCTGCTGGTCGAGCGATACGCTCTTCATCAAGCTGACCGACACCCCCGTGCCGACGCTCACCCCGACAGCGCAGACCATTGACAGCAAATTCAAAATCGGCGCTACCGTTACCGTACCGAGTCAGGGTGTGTTCGGCGCGGTCTACCTGACCGTCAACCCGGAACCGGAAACCCGCCGCAACCGGGTGCAGGGCGGCGTCTGCAACCCCGGCACGGCCATCCCCGTGCAGGGCGTGCAGCAGGTCGAAGGCGTGACCTACTATCTGGTCGAGTGCAACAACGCGACCGGCTGGACTGCCGAAAGCAATCTCGCGCCACTGGGGAGTTAAGGAAGGATGAAGCGATGTCGCTCTTGAGCCTGCCAAAGCGTCTGTTTGCCTCATCGAACTTCGTCCTGTTCCTCCTGCGCCGCCTACTGGCCGCGATCCCGGTGTTGTTCATGATTGCGCTCGTCTCATTCCTGATGATCCGCGCTATCCCCGGCGGCCCCTTCGTCGCTACCGGGCAGCGCGCCGCCTCGCCCGAACTGATCGCCGCCATGAACAAATACTACGGGCTGGATCGTCCATTAATCCTCAACCTCCCCAGCAGCGACCCGAACTGGCAGCTACTTCACGATGTCGATGAAACCAGCACCGAAACGATTGATGCGCTGGTGCTGTCCGCCGATTTTCAGGCGACGCTCACGGAAATCAGCGCCTTGCCCGCCTCGACCTTCTCAGCTTCAGTCACGGATGCGCTGACGCGAATCAAATTCCACGCCGATCAAGGGATCACGGCGGATGAGATGCCGTCGGTACTCCATGATCTCGCCGCGCTGCGCGACGACGTAAAGCCGCGCGCTGCCGCGCTCGCCGCGCAGATTGACAGCGCGATCAAGCTCTATAACGGAGTCGATCTGTCGAAAGCGCCCACGCAGTCCGAGCCACGCACGACCACGCGCTCGGTACTCTATTCCGACCTGTTTCAAAGCCAGTTTGGAAATTACATCTTTAACCTGCTTCGGCTGAATCTTGGCCCCTCGCTCGGCGCGACCAGCCGAGGCCGGATGGTGCAGGACATCATCGCCGAGAAACTGCCCGTCTCGCTTGGCCTGGGGTCGATGGCAGTGATCGTCGCCATTCTGACGGGCATTCCGCTCGGCGTGCTGGCGGCGGTCAACCACAACAAACCGCTCGATCACGCCGCGATGTTCCTCGCCGTGATCGGTCGCGCGGTGCCGAATATCGTCCTCGGCCCGGTGCTGATCATCATCTTCGCCGTACAGTTGAAACTGTTTCCGGTGATCAACCCTTACGTTTGGCTGCAAGGCCCAGCCGCCAATCCGGGGCTGTACTTCTCGACCGCCTTCCTGCCCGTGATCACGCTGGCGCTCGGCATGGCGGCGGCGATTGCCCGCCTGACGCGGGCGACCCTGCTGCAAATCCTCAACGAGGATTTTATTCGGACGGCGCGCGCCAAAGGGCTGCGCGAAAACAGCGTGATTTACCGCCACGCGCTGCGCAACAGCCTGATCCCGGTGGTGACGATCCTCGGCCCGCTGCTCGCCGCCGTCCTGACCGGAACCTTCGTCGTCGAGATCATCTTCGCCATTCCTGGCCTGGGCGATACTTTCGTGACCAGCGTCACCAACCGCGATTACAACCTGCTGGTCGGCGTGACCATCCTGTATTCGGTTTTTCTGGTGATCGCCAACATCATCGTAGACATCACCTACAGCCTGCTTGACCCACGCATTGTTTACTGAAGCGGGAGCAAATTCAAAAGCGGAAAAGATTCAACGCAAAGACGCAAAGAAAAAAGAGGGCGCACGCGGTGCGCCCATACAGGTATATTCGGCCTTTTTGCGAAGCGTTGGATTTGAATCAACTAAGACACCAAGATAAGGAAAAATGGGCACGACATGTCGTGTCCCTACGAGGAACGTTCGGCATTTTATGAAGCGCGGGACTTGAATCTACCTGAGAAACATTCATCGAGGGAATAAACATGGACACTTATTCATTTCCGGCTGTGCTCCCACTCCGTGAACAGGCGCGCGTGACCAACCAGATCACGGCGCACCGCTTCGAGACGGTGCTGCCAATGGTCATGCGCGAAACGGGCATCGACCTCTGGCTGATCATCTGCAATGAGGACAACCACGATCCGGTCTTTTCGACCCTGATTCCCTGGGAATGCTGGGCGCCAATCCTCCAGATGGTCGTGTTCTTTGATCGCGGCGGCGAGAACGTCGAGCGGTATAACGTCTCGATCACGGATATGCAGGGTTTGATGACGAGCCGCTGGGGTCTCAACAGCGGCATCGATCAGTGGGCGGCGCTGAAGCAGGTGATCGAGGAATGCAATCCCCAGAAGATCGGCGTCAACACCAGCGACGTGATCTGGGCAGCAGATGGCCTCACCCACTCGCTTCACAACAAGCTCAAGGAGACGCTCGGCGCTGACCTATCGAGCCGGATCGTCTCCGCCGAACCGCTGGCGATTCGCTGGCTGGAAACGCGCACGACTGAGGAACTGGCGCTCTATTCACAGGCGTGTTCGATTGCCCACGCGGTCATGAAGCGCGGCTTCTCGCGCGACGTGATCACACCGGGGGTAACGACTTCGGAAGACCTGCGCTGGTATTACTGGCAAACCACCACCGATCTCGGCCTGCCGGTGTCGTTTCCGGCTTTCTACCGCCGCCACCGCTCCAACCGCGACAAGCAGCGTTGGGGTGACGACGACAAGGTGATCCGTCCGGGCGATCTGCTCCACTGCGACGTGGGCTTCAAATACATGCGCCTGCTGACCGACCATCAGGAGATGGCTTACGTGCTGCGCGGAGACGAAACCGACGCGCCGGCGGGTCTGAAAAACGGGATTCGGCAGGCCAATCAGTTGCAGGATATTTTCACGAGCAGTTGGCAGGAAGGACTGACGGGTAACGAAATCCTCAAGCGGGCGCTGACCCGCGCCCGTGAAGCAGGCATCTGCAAGCCGAAAATCTACTCGCATTCGCTCTCGTTCTACCTGCATGAGCCGGGGCCGCTCATGGGTTTGCCCTGGGAGCAGGAGTCGTGCCCCGGTCGTGGTGACGTGACCATGCACTACAACACCGTCTACACGGTTGAACTGAGCGTCACCTGCCCCGTGCCCGAATGGGATGATCAGGAGCAGAGCTTCAGCCTGGAACAGGACGCCGTTTTTCTCGAAACGGGCGTCGAGTATCTGGACGGGCGGCAGTTGGCGCTGCATCTGATCTAACACGGGTGATTTATAGGGCGAGGCGTGCCTCGCCCCTACGCTTGACATACCATGTATTGATCGCTCATCTCCCTGTGCCCGATTGAGCGTTACAATAGAGGAGAATCAGGTTAACTCAGGACACAGGGAATGGTCACTCAGCTTGAAGCAAGTCAGACCTCGGCAGCGATGGATGAGGAGTATGCGTGTTTTAGCCGACAGTATCCCCACTATGCGGAAACGGCGGCGCTCGACGACCTCCGCGCAACCGAATACGCTCGCTTGGATGAATTAGAGCAAATCTACCTCGACTACACGGGCGGCAGCCTCTACGCGACCTCACAACTGCACCAGCACGTGCACCTGCTCGAACAGGGCGTTTACGGCAACCCCCACTCCAACAATCCCACCTCGCGGGCGGCAACCCAGTTGGATGAGCACGCTCGCCAGTTCGTACTGCACTATTTCAATGCCAGCCCTGACGAATATTTAGTCATCTTCACGGCGAATGCCAGCGGCGCGCTCAAGCTGCTCGGCGAATCCTATCCGTTCACCGCAGACAGCACCTATCTGCTGACGTTTGACAACCATAATTCGGTCAATGGCATTCGCGAATTCGCGCAGCAGCACGGCGCAAGCGTGATTTATACGCCCGTTATCCCGCCGGATTTGCGCGTCGATGCCGCGCGCCTGAACGCAAACCTCGACACGCGCAATCCGAAAGCCGCCAACCTGTTCGCCTACCCCGCGCAGTCGAACTTCAGCGGCGTGCAGCACGATCTCGGCTGGATTGAGCGCGCCCAACAAAAAGGCTGGGATGTGCTCCTCGACGCGGCGGCCTTCGCGCCGACCAATCGGCTGGATTTGAGCCTCTACAAGCCGGATTTCGTCTCGCTGTCTTTCTACAAGATTTTTGGCTATCCCACCGGAATTGGCGCGCTGCTGGCACGGCGGGACAAGATCGCCAAGCTGCGCCGACCCTGGTTCGCGGGTGGGACGATCACGCTGGCGACCGTCAGCCCGCACAAACATTATCTGCACGAGGGATCAGAAGGCTTTGAAGATGGCACGATTGACTACCTCAACCTGCCCGCCGTCGAAGTTGGCCTGCGCTATATCGAACAGATTGGGATCGAACTCATTCACGAACGGGTCGTCTGCCTGACGGGTTGGCTGCTCGATCAACTCACGGCGCTGAAGCACCGCAACGGCGCGGCGCTCGTGCGGATTTATGGGCCGATCTCGACGGAGATGCGCGGCGGCACGATCTCGCTGAATTTCTACGATCCGCAGGGCGAGATCATCGATTATCGCCGTCTGGAGCAGCTTGCCAACCAGCGCAATATCTCGCTGCGAACGGGCTGCTTCTGCAACCCCGGCGCAGGCGAAACGGCGCTCGACATGACCGAAGCCGAGTTGTGTGGCGCACTCGACAAACAGCAGCGCATGACGCTCTCTGAACTGATGGTCGTGCTGGGGCGCGTGCTCGGCGCGATCCGTATTTCGGTCGGCGTCGCCTCGAATTTTGCCGATGTCTGGAATTTTATCCAGTTCGCGCGCACGTTTCTGGATCAGGACGCGGCGAATATTTAACGTCAATGAATTTTTCTTGGCGATTATCCGTTCATGGCAGGTATTGTAGGGGCACGACATGTCGTGCCCCTACCGTCAAGGGACAATCCCCTTTTTCTTTGTAGGGACAGGTCTGAGACCTGCCCTGCGTAGAATCTCCTCGCTCAGTCATTAATGGGTTGAATCGTCACCGCATCGCTTCTGACGCAGCGAAAGCCCACCGTCCCGGAGCGATCCAAGCTAGGCGCAAGCAGTAGAAATTTATGGTGATGCCTAACTGTCTGCGCGCCGCCCTCGACGTACCAGATGCTCCCTTTCGCCTGATAATACGAGCCGCCGCGCAGAAAACACCACTCATGCCAGCCATCCGAGCAGATCACGTCGATCCACTCCCAGACGTTGCCGACCAAATCGCCCACACCAAACGGGCTGACGTTCGCCGGGTAAGCCTGTACCGGGGTCGTTCCGTGCGTATCGCTGTTGCAGTAATCCGCATTAAAGGTGTTGCCCCAGGGATAATCACGGCCATCGCTGCCCTGCGCCGCCCACTGCCATTCGATGTCGGTCGGCAGGCGCTTGCCTTCCCAGACCGCGAATGCCCGCGCGTCGTCGAGGCTCACCCACGTCACCGGATGATCGGCCAACGCTTCAGGGAAGCCATTCGCCCAATGGCGCAGAAAATTATGCGGATCGTCCGGCGCATAGCCTGTCGCGTCGATAAACTGCTTAAAATCGGCGTTGGTAACTTCGTAGCGGTCGATGTGGAAGCCGAGCATATTGAGGCGGCGCGGCCCCTCATCGTAGAGGACGAAACCGCCCTCGCGGAAGCGGTGCTGCGCCTGATAGGTCATTTGACCGGGCGGCAGCCAAATCATTTCACGGGTCATCGACTACTCCTTGTCAAGCGAACGCGGTAGCTCGACGACCGCGCCAACGTCGTGCGGCTTCAGGCGCAGATGCAACTGACCCTCAGCGCTGCTCAGTTCACAATCATTCCATACATCAATCCAGTGAACGTCAGGCCGCGCCTCGACTGCGAGAACGGCAGCATCAATTATTTCATCCGTCTCGTTGTAGAACGTCCAGAAGCGTTTATGCTCGGAGACAAACTCGTTGCAGTAGACGCCGGGGATCAGTGTCGGCAGGAGCGGCGTCGGTGAACCTGAGTTCAGTACGTCCTCGTGCGCACGGAAAATCGTGCGGCATTTCCTGAGCAGCGCCGCTTCGTCGGGCGCGTAGGTCAAGACCAGCCCGAAAATATCCTGCCAGACGACCCAGCCCGTTCCGCCGAAAAACCCGCGCTTGATGATCGTCAGACGGTCATCACCGACGGCGTGGCGGTTGATCACGAACAGGCGGTGTTCGGGGAAAATGAAGCGCCCCAAATCCAGTCCCGGCATTCGTTCGGGAACCGCTGACCAGTTCCCCTGCTGATAACTGCGCGTATACGATTGATCCCAACTGCCGGTGATCATCTCGAACGAGTCTTTGGTGACGCGGAGTTCGCTGCACAGCACCACGCCGGGACGCTGGCCGTCAATCGCCGTGCGAAACGTCCGATCCAGCGACGACATGGTATCGAGAAACACACCATCGGCATTGATCTCGGATAGCAGGCGCGCCAGTTCGTCAGGCGCGGACGGCGCGGGCTGACCGTGCAGCGCCAGCGATTGATCCCAGGGCTTGTAGGGGACAAACACCCGAACGCCGTGCGCGTGCGCCAGTTCGACCCTCGCGCGCAGCGCGGGGCGACCACCGGGCAAATCGTCGAAAAAATCCCACTGCGTGCGCTCGTCAACGCCGAGGCGCGGATAGCCGCCCCAGAGCAAAATGCCGTCGTAGCCGCCGAAGTCGCGCTCGGATTCGTCTAAAAAGCGCTCCAGTTCGAAGCGATGGGTTTTCAGGTTGAGAATTTCGCGCCCGTAGAGAAAGGTGAAATGCTGCACCCACTGGCTTTGATACCAGGCGAGATCGTCGCGCTGATATTCGCTCAAATCGGTCTGCGAGCGCACCTGCTGGCGAAACTGAGCAAACGCGCCACGCCAGCCATCGCCGTGCAAGACGAACGAACCTTGCAGCACACACCCCGCGTCGAGCGGTTTGCCGCTCAGATCGGCAAAGCTCAAGCCCTGCTCGAATAGGAGCGTCAACGCCGTGCCGTCCGCGCCGATACAGGTCGCGGGCAGCGTATATTCGATGTGGCGAATGATCGGCAGATCGCCTGCATCCTGAAAGGAGCGCTCATTCCGAATAAGCACACCTTGCGCCTCGCTCGTATAGAACGAGGCCCAGTAAGGAAACTCAACACGGCTCGGCTGGCTCGCTTCGAGCTTCCAGAGCAAGCGATTGTCCGTTAGTGTGAGGTCTAGACGAACGCCGCCGCTCCATTCGACGCGCAGCATATTCGCGCTCGGCGCAGCGATCTGCGTGATAATCTGCCCCGCGACCACGCATAAGCGCACACCGTTTGCAGGCAGCGGAAGCGCCAAGCGGGTACTGTGAATAGAAACCTGTAAGCCATTCTCGGCGGTGGTGAAATCCCATATCCAGTCAGCGTTTTGCAGCGTGAGGCCGGAGGTCACGAGCTACCCTTTCAATCCGGTCAAGGCGATGCCTTTGACGAAGTATTTCTGAAACAGCAGGAACATCACCAGAATTGGCAGCAGTGCCAGCGTCGCGCCCGCCATCATGTTCGGCCAGTTGGTCGCACCTGCCCGCCCAATGAACATCGACAGGCCAACCGAGACCGTCATCTTGTCAATCGAGGTGAGATAGAGCAGCGGGCCGAGGAAATCATTCCATGCCCCGACAAACGTGAACATCACCACCGTCAGCAGCACGGGCTTCGAAAGCGGGATGAATATCTGCCAGAGGATGCGCAGCGATCCCGCGCCATCGACGCGCGCCGCGTCTTCGAGATCGCGCGGCAGCCCTAAAAAGAACTGCCGGAGCAGAAAGATGTAGAACGGGTTGCCCAGAAACGTCGGCACGATCAGCGGCAGCCAGCTATCAAGCCAGCCGAGCTGACGGAAGATGATGTAGACCGGGATCATGATGACCTGAAACGGCAGCATCATCGTCGCCAGCAGCACGCCGAACCAGACGTTACGCCCGATCCAGTGTAAGCGAGCAAAGGCATAAGCCGCGAGCGTGCAGGAAAAGAGCGTGCCGATCTCGGAGAAGATCACGATGACGGTCGTGTTGAGATAAAACTCATTAAAGGGAATCGATCCCGTCCACAGGTTGGTGTAGCTGTCGAAGATCAGGGGACTTGGAATAAATTCCGGCGGAAAGCGATAGGCCTGGCTGGTCGTCTTGAACGAGGTGCTGAACATCCAGATCAGCGGCGTGACGAACAGAAACGCCAAAAATGTCAGCGCCACGTAGCGCAGCACCTGCGCAACCGGGAAGCGCTTGCGCGGTCGGTAGACTGTGGTCATCGTGGCTGACGTGGCTGATGAAGTTGCCATCACTATTCCTCTCCGCTTTCGTAGTAAACCCAGCGCCCCGCCAGCTTGAACTGGATCAGCGTGATTGCCAGCACGAGCAGGAACAAGACCCACGCCAGCGCCGATGCGTAGCCCATCTTGAAGGCCTGAAATGAGCGCTGATACATGTAGAGGACGTAGAAGAGGGTCGCGTTATTCGGCCCGCCGTTGGTCAGCACGTAGACCTGCGTGAAAATCTGGAAGGTGTTGATCACGCCGATGATGAAGGTGAAGAAGATGGTCGAACTCATCATCGGCAGCGTGATATGGCGGAATTTCCCCCACAGGTTCGCGCCGTCAATCGCCGCCGATTCGTAGAGTTGATCGGGGATCGATTGCAGCCCGGCCAGATAGATCAGCATGGTCGAGCCGACGCCCCACAAGCTCATGAAGATCACGGCGGGCAGCGCCCAGCCCTGACTGCTCAACCAGGGCGGCGGTTTCAGCCCAACCGCTTTTATGCCGACGTTGATCAGCCCGAACTCCGGGTTGAGCATCCAGCGCCACAAAATCGCGGTGGCAACGCCGGAGCTGACCGCTGGCAGGAAAAAGATCGCGCGGTAGACGAGGTTGATCGCGGCCTTGCCGTTGACCAGCACCGCCAGCAGCAGCGCCAGCCCCAACTGAAGCG
>DASZXN010000330.1:0-21280 GCA_035545875.1 Phototrophicaceae bacterium | reverse complement strand
CCCGTTTCTTTTCTCCCAAGCACGCCACGCCTTCACGCTCAAAGGCGTGCAGTACCGTGCGCACGGTTTGGTCACTGCATCCTAACCGACGGGCGATCTCCTGCGCTTTGAGCTTTTCTTCGGCACTCAGCAGCACCATCTGGTTTCGGCGCACCGTCACTCCTTGCTTCGACTTCAGTCCTGCCTGAATCGTTTGTCTTTCGGCTTCTGTCAAGGAACGTAGTGTCAGTGGTTTCATGTCCTCCAGTTAACTACCATTTTCGCTCCTATTCAAGCCATTTACCCCGAACTTGCACTAGGCGTTAGAGCACAAGAGGCGACACCAGAGTCAACCGGAAAGCTCACCGCGTCCCTGCTCGTTTCAGGTCTCGACGGCGGTTCAGGCAGCACCGTCGGTCCCGATGGGATGCTGTACGTCCCTGAAGATGCAGCGGGTGTCATCGATCGTGTCGATCCCATGACCGGCGAAAAGACCGTTTTCGCCAGCGGCCTTCCCAAGATGATGGTCGAGAACTGGGAAGGCGGAATCACGGATGTTGCTTTCCTGAACGGCACCGCTTACGCCCTGATCACGTTGGTCAGCCCGGATGTCGGCGGCAATGACATTGATGGAATCTACCGAATCGACGGCCAAGACAAGTTCACCGTCATCGTGAATCGGGATTTGTTGCTGCGTCGCCGGGTCGAAGATGAAATAGCCCGTCGTCGAGCGAACAAACGCGCGTTCACCACCGGGACTCCAATCAACCCGTGCTGGACTCTCCGAGCGATAGGGATGCAGAACCGCGCCGAGGGTCGCACCCGTCGCGGCATCCCAGAAGGTCACCGAATAGCTCGCCTCATCCTGATAAATATCATCGAGCGGCGCGTTGTCGTAAGGCAGATTGGCATTACTGACCTCTTGGACGCCGCCATCAATGGTGCGGCAGTCGGGTGACCAGCCCAGATAGCGGGTCGCGTTCAGGTTGGCGACGAACACACGCTGATCGTGTCCCTGTTTAAGCACCAGCGCGCGCTGGTCGGGGTCGTAAAAGACCGACTCGCCCGTCGCTTTGCAGGTCACGACATTGTTCCAGCCTTCAAAAGCGTTGTACCATGAGGACTCCGACTCACCATCCTGCCCCGCTATCGCTGCGCGAACCGTTGGAGCGCTGGTCGGTTGCGCTGCCGGAGCATAGACGCCCGTCTGGACATTGATCGCTGCGCCGGAGCGCGCCTTCAGAGTCACGTTATCGACAAACTGGAACCCATAAAGACCAGTAGCATCGTACACATCCGTCTGCTGCCCTGTGGCTGTGTTCCAGACACCGATGCCCCCTTTCGTATAGGCCGCGAAGTACTGACCGTCAGGGCTAAACGTGATATCAGCGTCATCCAACGAATAGAAGTTGTCGAGGCTGATTTGCAGGCTGCCATCGGTGCGGAAAAACACGACCTGCTTGTCGTAAGAGTCGCTGGGAATTTGCAGCGCAGCAACGCTCATGCCTGCGGGCGCGTCCAGCAAGTCCTTGATCGGCTGAGCAAAGGTGGCGACGGTATGGCCTGCGCCGCTCTGAGGATCATAGGCGACGACGGTATTGGGGCTATCGACTGGGACAGCCAGCAGTTGATCGCCTGACCACGCGGTCGCGTTGAAATTACGCACGTCGGGCGTTCCGGTCACCGGAATCTGCGCGGCGCTACTGATCTTGGTCTGCGTGTTGGTCGCTAAATCCCAGAGAATGCCGCCGTTACGAGTCTGTACGAGCAGCGTTTGACCGTCGCTACCCCATTGGATCGGGTGGTGGATGTGGCGCGCGTCCGGCACAACGCCGACGCGCTTGGCGGCGATCACGTCATAGACAACCGTATCGCTAGCGTCCTGACCGGGAATGCCGAGCGAGGCGGCGATGTAGCGGCAGCCTGGACTCCAGCCGCGCTCCAGCACATAAGAAGCCTTGACGCCGTTTTCCAGCGTCTCAATCGGCGCATCTGGCCCTTCGAGGTCGAACAGTTGGAGTGAGACTAACTGATTTTGCGCGTCGGGTTGGGCAATCCGTTGCGGATACGGCTGACGGCGGGTCAGACCCATGAAAGTACCCAAGCGCAGGCTTTGCTGGCAGACTTGCCAGGACAGCCTGTGATTGCGGATCGCGGGTACGCTGGACAAGCTTTGGTTGACTGGATTGTCGAACAAGGGGCAATTGCTGTTATTCCGCCGCACCAAAGCGCCAAGCAACCCCGCGACTACGACTGCTGGTTGTACCGGGAGCGCCATTTGATCGAATGTTTCATCACCAAGATCAAGCATTTCCGTCGAGTTTTCTCGCGCTTCGACAAATTGGCTTCCCGGTACTTGGGCTTTCTCCATCTCGTCAGCACCTTGATCTGGCTACGCTGATCTGTCAATACAACCTAATTGCCCGCTCCTGTTTCATAGAATCAATTCCATTTGTGAAATTGAAAATACTCCTTCGATATTGGTTTGATAGGATGCGTCGTGTAGACGATAAATGTAATGCTGTAGGTTTGAATCGAAAATCTCATTCAGAGTAGCAATATAAGTTATAAATTGTAGTAGAGTTAAACTGGCAGTAGTATATTTGAAGTGTAAATAGTCCGTTATAGGATTATTTATGATAATCTCTTTTGATAAACTTATAATGACGGTGTGTAAATATTTAATCGGTACTCAGTTCGAAGCTTCACAGGTTTACCAGTGAGGAAGCCATGCCACTCCAATTGCCGCATTCACTTATCCAAGATATTCGAGATCACAAAGTAAGCCTTTTTCTCGGGGCTGGCGCATCCAAAGAAGCAAATTTTCCAACAGCCAATGAGCTAGCTGATTATATTGTTGGAAAAACAGGTAAAGACTATATCGACAAACTCCAAGGCCAAACGCTCGATTTCGTAGCGGATTACTTATATACCAAACCCGGCTATGGAAAAGCCTGGGTTCGAGAACAAATAATTACTTATTTTATAAATGCACATAAACATCTTCCTGACCCTGTAAGCAAAGCTCACGAGCAAATTACGAAGATAGGGTGGCGTCGTCTTTTTACAACGAATTACGACCGATTAATAGAGATTTCATACGACCATAACAATGAAAGAGTTCAGGAATTATTTCCAGTTTACGACGTGTCCAACGGTATAAACCGGCGCGAGGATGCAATTGTACAGCTCATAAAACTGAATGGTTCCTATGATAGAGCGTTTTTGGATGAGAAACACGAGCTTGTTCTGACCTTTGGTGAGCAGCGCGATGCTTTCACGCGAAACCAAACATTCTATGAGATTCTGCGACAAGAGGCGACCTATGGTCCCATCGTATTTATTGGATTCAGATTTGCTCATCCTGGCGCGAGAGGAGCGAGTTCTCCTGAATTTGAAACTCTGAAGAATCTTCTGCGAGATATAGGTGTTGGACGGTGGCATTATTGTGTCACACCCTATGATGCGGACGATATTTCATCCGAGCTTGCCGTGAGCCAACTTTCCGCAATCAATGTCACTACGATTAACGCTACTTTTGGGGAGTTCATGGCTTCTCTGGCGGAGGTTCTGGACAGTCGAATTGCAGTCCATGCTCGCCCCTCAATCGTGGTACCCGTCGGAAAGCGCGAGTTGGTTATTGAAGCAGATTTATTTGATATGGACAGGCGCCATTTTCAGATTCTCGGGACGTATTTGAATGAAATACCTGCTCCCGAAGTTTCTGACTCGTTAAACGGCAAGGAAACATGGGGAACATTTGTCCATGAAAATCTTATTCATCGACATTGCAGCGCGGAATTTAACGAGTTCTTGCAGCAAGCGTTTAAGGATGCTCCTCAATTCATAGTGGTTGATGCTCCGCCGGGATGGGGGAAAACCTTTTTTCTCAAAGATATTTCAATTAGCTTTTACAAAAGTGGCAGGCCCGTCATATGGTTAAATCCATATGCAACGATTGAGAAAATCAACACTCAACCAATTATATTAGGCTCATGGGATGTAATACGCATTCAGACGATTTTGGCTGAGATCAAAACCGTGTTTGATCAACAAGGATTGGCTGCTGCAAATACTGTGCCAATTATTATTGCTGATAATTGCCCAGAACGCGTAGATGAGTTGATTTCGATGTACAACGCTTTACGTGATTCTGGAGAAAAGTTCGTGCTCATTTTTTCAATGCGCGATACCGAATTACAACATATAAGAGAAAATCAACCTCTTATCAGACGAAGAGTTCCTATTTTTCATGCGGCACTTAATGAAGATATTCAAACTCAAAGAAACGAGATCGATCAACTTATCGAGTTTTGTAGACAACATCATGTCGGTGCAATTCGTGATCAAGGGGAAGCTGATCTGATTGTCAGGAGGATTTTTGAGGAAGATGCTCAAGTTTTATTGATATTATCCCTCTTTATTATATTTGATCGCGCACATCGTCCATTTTCAGAAATCGTCAAGGATTTCTGGGACAATTTGTCTAGCGAAATTGCAAAAATGCTTGTCTTGCGTACTTCTGCGTTGCATCGTTTCGGAAGTCGATTTTCCCCCCGTCTTTACACACTTACAAAAACCTTCCCACGACATGAAAATAGTGATGTACTGGACATATATCAGCGTGAGGTAGAACGCGGACGCGGGTTTCTTTACGAATATGAAGAAGAGGGGGAGCCATGTGTAAGAACTTTGCACTCTCTCGTAGCCCAAAGAATTACCCAACCGGATATTTGCGAAAAATCACCTGCTGAGGTGGATCAAGAATTATTAACCGTAATATCAAATATGTCAGCCAATGGTCGTGACCTCGAAATGCTCCGGGCATTGCTCAAAAACATCACCGAATACAAGATTAATTTGGCGACTGAGGAGAAAATCGAAGAACTGTTCGCTACAGTTTCCAAGGTTACATCAGGCGACTGGGTTGTATGCCATCAATTCGCCAATTATCTTTTGAGCCAGGGCAAGTTTGAACGTGCATTGAGTTGGATTGATCGTGCAATTGACAACAACCCCGATCATACAACCCTGATTCATACCAAGGGAAATATCTATTTCAAATGGGGGCGATACCTGCGCGAACAGAATAATGCAAAGGAAGCAGAAGTCTTATTCAAAGAAGCAGGTACTTATTTTTCAATGAGCCGGATTCGCCGTGAACCCGATGAGTATGGTTACGTTACTGATTTGGATATGACTCTCTTTAGAATGCAGAAGAGCAATGCAGACGAAAACACAAATCTGCAAGCATACGGTGTTCAGCTTTTTCGAGAGGCGATGCGAACGATACCACCGGATCGAATCAATTATCTCGTCAAGAACACCCGCTTCCGGCAAAATTTTGATATGAAAGGAAAATCTGTTACTGATTTGTGTATAAGAATTCGTGAATTATTGAACCAGGGGAAAGCATCTGACCACGCGGCTGTTTTTCTTGCGGAAACCTTGTATGAAAAGGGCGACTTTAACGGCGCAATCACAGTACTTCATCAACAACTTAGCCATAACACTGGATCCGCTGTTATACGCGTAAAAGAAGCGGAATTATACGCTAAGGAAGGCTTGCTAACGGACGCAAGCAGCAGCATTGCCGCAGCCTACCGCCACAAGGAAACTATTTCAACAGCGGAAACCGGATGGGCGTTACTGTATTGGAACCTCGTTATTTGTGTTGCACAAGAAGATTATAAGGCCGCCAGGCAAGCTGCAATTGAACTCAGTAAATCGGGCTACTATTCCAAGCTGTTCTCCGGCCAACAGTTTCCGAGAGGTTATATTTGGAAAGATGGTGCAAAAGCCGTCGAGCAGAAACAGCGGACGTTTGGCCTGCACGCAAAAGTTTATCGCGGAAAAATTGAGCGAATTCGGGCGGGTGAGGCTTATGGTCAAATCGCTCTGCGCGACTACAGCGGCGAGATGTTCCTAATTGACTTTATGCCGCGCTACTTCAAACGCACTGACCTACGACAAGGAGATTACGTATCCTTTGTTATCACTTTACTTCCAAACCGTGTTCGAGCAGACGATGTTGATTCAACACCATTTGTGAATGTAATTGATAATATTTATATTCGATAGGCTTTGAGCAAATTTCGTCTTCTGTTATAAGCCAATCTGCCTGAAGCGAAGATTATCTGGATGGCGATCCGTTCGTCACCTGTGGTCGAAAACGCTATAATGTCATCAATTGACAGGTTTTTGATACAGTCTGGCGGCGTTGTTAAAAGGTAGTCTGGCTTGAGCCAAAATCTCGAACAGGGAAAATACCGCGACCTGTATTATCGACAGTTGGGATTCCTCGCTGAGAACGACCCGGAAGGGTTGATTCACACCCAATACACCGAAGACGCCGAGTTACTCAATTTCGATCATTACGTCAGGGGCGCGCCCGCCCTAATCGAATACTTCAAGCATTACATCCACAGCCTCGGCTACATCAAGCTGATCTCGACCGACAAGTACATTGAGGGTGACGAGCAGCTCATGTTCGAGGCGACGGTCGAAACGGCAGCCGGAATCGCCCGGGTTTACGACGTGTTCGTTCTGCGCGGCGACAAAATCTGGCGACACTTCGCTGGATTGCTGAGTTTCACTGCCAAAGCCGCTGCTGGCTCCTGATCTGATCCGCGACCATGCCATGTAAACGTGTATAATCCTACTGCGTCAGTTCGTCAGGGAGTGATCAAGGGATGCGTCTGCGTTTTTTCGCGCTAGCAGCGGTCTGGATACTGGCCGCGTGCGCCGCGCCTGCCGCTCCGCCGACTCAGGTAGCCGTGACTGCGAGCATCAGTACGCTCGCTCCGGCGACGCCAACCAATACTCCTGTCCTCGCTGCGACCCCCGAAGCGACGCCCAATGCCATTACGCTGACGCTGTGGTGGCCGGAGCCACTGGCACCGATTGATAATCAGGCTGCGTCCAATCTGCTGGTCGAGCAAATTCGAGCGTTCGAGGCTGCCAACAGCGACGTGACCGTCAATTTCCGCTTGAAAAATGATCAGGATGTCGGCGGGATCATGTCCACACTCAAAACAGCGAGTCTGGTTGCGCCGGGAGCACTGCCTGATCTGACGCTGCTGCGCCGCAGCGACATGATCGCTGCTGCTCAGGCTGGGCTGATCATGCCCCTCGACGAGCACGCCGAAGCCTCGATTCTCGATAATCTGCATCCGATGGTCAGCGCGCTGGGGCGCGTCAATGATCGGCTCTATGGCCTGCCGTACAACGTTGAAGTCGAGCACATGGTCTATCAAGCCGGGAAGTATGCGCTGGATCGCTGGAGCTTTGCCAACGTGCTCGCGCAGAAAGCGGCGTTCGTGTTTGCGGCGGGGCGTGCCAACAGCCTGAGCGACGTGTTCCTCGTCCAATACCGCGACGCGACCGGGACGCTCGAAAGCAGCACGATCAGCCCTGATGCTGATCAACTGCGAACGCTGTTCCAGTTCTATCAGCAGGCCGTCAGCGAGAAATTGATCGACCCGACGGTACTGCAATACGTCATCCCCGACGATTTTCGCGGCGGGCTGGTGCAGGGCGACATTCCGGCAGGGGTCGTGACCTCAACCCTGTACCTACGGATGATCGCGGAGGGGGCGAAGCTTGATTATGCGCCGATCCCGACGGTTTCGGGCGAGCCGACGACGGTGGTCGATAGCTGGATGTGGGTGCTGACCTCAGCGGATTCCGAGCAGCAGATGGCGGCGATGCGCTTCCTCAACTGGATGCAGGACGCGGATCGGCAGGGGAAATTCAACCAGACCATCGACATGCTGCCGTCGCAGCGGAGCGCGCTGCGCCAGTGGGAAGACCCGGACTACGCCGCGTTTATTGACACGCTGCTCAACAATGCGACCATGCCGCTGACCGAAAGCTCCAGCGGCGTCGCGGCACGGACAATCCAGAGCGCGCTGGCCTCGGTGATCAACGGTCAGCGCAGCGCGGAACAGGCTACGCAGGACGTGATGACGCAGCTTTCAGGCTAGAACCCGACAATCATCCAGTTGAAATTCATGCTTTCGTCAGCGGCGCTGCTGCTGACGGTGAACGCGCGCTGCGCATCGACTTTCGAGACCCACCATTGGCCTTTCGGTTGGCTGATCGGCGTGATCAGCACAAGGCTGGTATCCGTGACCACGTTTGTTGGTACCGTGATCGATCCCTGACTCCACACGCCGTCGATCACCTGACCCGCATAGCCGCTCGCTGCGGGAATGACTATTCCCTGCTCGAAGGTTTGCGTATTGTCTGCGATCAAGCCCTGCGTGGCAGCGAAATGCAGCGGAATCCCGGTTTCCGTCAGGATCGTCGGCTTGGTCGGATCGCGGAAGGTCAGGCGGATTGAATCGGTGTCGGTTCCATTGCGTACCTGAACTTCGCCGCCGCCGTTGTTATTGCCTGCGACCGAGAGGATGCCGCCGCCGCCGTTGCCAAGCCAGAATTCGGTGATGGAATTTTGTGAATACCAGGTGGGGCCGTATTTATAGAAGCCGATCTCGAAGCTGCGCGGCTTGGCGGGGTTCGGCGCTGACTGATCGGTGAAATGGAGCGAGGGCGCACCGGGAATCGGGTAGAGCGTCGAGGTTGGATAGAGCGCAACCCATTCGATATACGGGTTCTTCCCATCGCCGCCCGTGCCGACCGTCCACATCGAATAGGGGTTCTTGGACGTGATCTGCTGATTGATCTCCGCCACCGAGGTTTGCAACTGGCTGATGCTGGCGAAGGCGCTCTGCAACTGGTTGACCTGATAGAGCGCGTAGACAGCGACCGCGCTGGTGAGCAGCAGCACGAGCACCAGCACGGCCTCAAAAGTGCGTCTGACCAACGTATCTTCTCCTATGCAATTGTCGAACCGTTGGTTCAGGTTTTGATCCCAACGTTGACGAGCGTGCTTTTCAGATTTTGCAGGCTGATCGGTTTGACCAGATAGGCGTTCGCGCCCGCTTCGTCCGCTTCTTTGGTGAGCGGCGGGGCATAAGCCGAAATCATGATGATCGGTACGGCAGCCGTCTGCGGATTTTTGCGGAGCTGACGGCACATATCCAGCCCGTTTACGTCAGGGAGCATGATGTCGAGGAGAATTGCGTCAGGTTTTTCGAAGGCGAGTTTGTCCCACGCCTGTTTACTGCTATACGCATCCAGGGATTCATGTCCGATGATGCGCAAAAACGTACTCAGCATCTCGGTCGTCATGTGTTCATCATCGACGATGAGGATTTTTGCCATAGCGCCTAAAGTGCCTTCTCATAATAGCGGTAAGTCTTGTAAATCTGCGAGCCAAAATTCTTGGCGATGCTGACCATGTTCTCGTTGATCTTGAGAATCCAGCCCGAATCGCTGTGCTGATAATGCCCTCTCAACATGGCTTCCAGCACGTGATAGTAGAGCACCGCATCGACGCCCTTCTTGCGATAGGCTTCCTTGACGCCCATCAGCGGCACACGCGCCCAATCCATGATCGGGTTGATTTTCCAGTAGTAGAGCGCCTTGATCAGCGTGACGAACTCCGGGGTACCCGGTTTGGCGTAGGCTTTGAGCAGCACCTGATTGAAGTCCGGGATTGCCATGATGAACCCGGCTGGCTCTCCATCGACGTAGCCGAAGAAGGCGAGGTCGGGATCGAAGAACTGACCGAGCGAGGCGACCAGCGCGTCGAGTTCCTTGTCGGTCATGGGGACGAAGCTCCAGTTTTTCTCCCAGGCCGCGTTGTAGAGTTCCTTGAAGAGCGCGAACTCTTGCTTCAGGTTCTTGCGGTCGATCTGGCGAACCGTCACCTTATTGCGCTTCATGATCGACTCGGTGATGCGCTTGAGGCGATCCAGCAGGCCATTTTCTTCGACCTGCGCGCGGCTGAGGTGGAAGCTGTAGGTGTCCATAACCGGCTGGAAGCCCGCGCCGAGCACCAGCTTCTCGTAGTAGGGCTTGTTGTAGGGCATCAGCAGAATCGGGCGGGTGAAGCCATCGACCAGCAGGCCGGTTTCCTCGTGCGTGGTGAAAGTCTGCGGCCCGCGAATCGTCTCGAAGCCTTTGGCTTTGACCCAATCGCAGGCCGTGTTGAGCAGGGCACTGGCAGCTTCGGCATCATCGTAGACCTCGAAGGCGCCGAACCAGCCGATATGCTCGTTGTTAAATTCATTGTGACGCTGGTTGATGTAGGGGGAAATCGTGCCGACGATGTTGCCATCGCGGTAGGCAGCGTAAAAATCGCCTTCCAGATATTCCCACGAGGGATTTTTCTTCTTGTTGAACTGATCGCTGCGCATGGAGAGCAGGGGCGGCGTCCAGTTCGGATCGTCCTTGTAGAGCGCCCAGGGAAACTCGAAGAAGGGTTTGAAATCCGCAGGCGTTTCAATTTTTCGAATTTGGACAGCCATGTAATCTGTTCCCCTGTAATGTTCGCTTCTTGATATTACCGTCTTTTCCCAAGTTCGGAAAGTTGCTCCGGTTTTTCAGGCGTAGAGAATTCCGAGGGATGGAGGGGCGGAGGCGTGCCTCGCCCGAATGAAGCAGACCCTTGATCTTCACCACTCCCCCGCTCAACATTCCCTTGACACGCCTTCGCCCGAATGCTAGTATAGCGGTCAACCTTCCACAGTAGCTCAACGGCAGAGCAATCGGCTGTTAACCGATGGGTTCCAGGTTCGAATCCTGGCTGTGGAGCCAGATCAGAGAAGCCCTTCCGAGTTTTTGGAAGGGCTTTTTTCTTGCGTGGCGAAAGTTTGAAGTTTGGCTGTGGGGTATGATCCCCTGAGCTACGGATATAGCTTCAGTGGTGGATTGTCTCGTTGACGATTGCGTCCAGAGAAGGCAGGCCGCGAGGTGGCACGAAGCTAGGAATCTGCTTACCAAGCGCCGTATGGCGAGAGCAGCTACAACACCTGGAGCAGCAGCGCCGAGTCACACCCCTTACACATGAATCAACTGCGGGAAAGTCACGGCGATACAGGTGCCCGCATGATCGACGCTGGTCACGTTCAACTGGCCGCCACTGTGCAGAATCCGCTCGCGGACACCGATGAGACCATAATGATTCTGGGTGGCGAATTCCTGAAAGTGCGGAGGCACCGGAAAGCCAACCCCATCGTCGCGCACCTCAAACCTGACCGTTCCGGGCTTATACGCGAGGATGATGGAAATTCGGCTGGCCTGCGCATGGCGCTCCGCGTTGCGAATTGCTTCTTGCGCCGTGCGGAAAATTGCCAGTTCCTGTGCCCGCTCTAATGGATAGGTACGTCCGCTCACCTTGAATTCAAGCTGCGGATGATCCTCGCAGAGACTTTCCAGCGCCGAAATCAGGCCGAGTTCGTCCAGCATCGGCGGACGCAGATTGGTAATCATTCGTCGCAGTGTATCAATCGTGGCGATCAACTGACCGCGAGCGGTGGTCAGATGATCCGCGAGCTGTGGATGATCGGCAGCGGTGATGGCTTGCACCGCTCGTTCCAATTCGTGACCAACCAGCACCAGCGCTTGAATGGTGTCGTCGTGAATTTCACGGGCAATCCGCATCCGTTCCTGCTCCTGACTGTCCGCCAGCGCGTTGCGATAGCCGATTTCGCGGGCCTGTCCCGCCTGAATCCGCGCAGTCATCTCATAAAGCGCAAGGCGAAGCTGCTCAATCTCACGGATGCCGCTGCCCGGCGTATCGAAGGCGGGCAAACTGCCGTCGTTAACGCTGGCGGCCAGCTTCGCCAGTTGGCGCAGGGGGAGGAGTACGCGCAGCGTGACCCAAGTCAGGCCAACTGCAAAGATGAACACCGAGATCAGGCAGCACCAATGCAGCACCCCATCGAAGCGCATCATTTCTTCCATCATACCCTTCCCTTACCCATTCGATTCATCCACTGGCGAAATCAGGCTGAGCGCAATCGCCCGTGAAACGGCTTCAGTGCGGCTGGTCGCGTTGAGCTTCTGATAAATCATCTGCAAATGCACCTGCACCGTGCGATCCGAGATATTGAGATGCGCGCCGATTTGTTTGTTCGTCCAGCCGCGTGCGGCGCAGGTGAGTACCTCGTGTTCGCGCTGCGTCAATTGGTATTCCGGCATTTCCGCTGCCGGATCGACCTCATGAGCGCGCGCTTTCGCCTTCTCACTCAGCGCGCGGCGAATCTCGTCCAGCAGATCAGACAAAGCTGCCGTCTTGAGGACAAAACCGCTCGCTCCCGCGCTGGTCAGCGCTCGCTGGTAGGCTTGCTCGTTGTAGGCGGTGAGCGCCAGCACGCGAATATTCGGTGACGTTTGCCGGATACGGCGCGTTGCTTCGATGCCGCTCATTTCCGGCAGGTGAATATCCATGATGACCAGATCGGGCTGAAGTTCTTCTGCCAATTGAACGGCTTCGACGCCCGTGCTGGCTTCGCCCACCACCTCGAAGGAGGCTTCGCGCAGAAATGCGCGAATGCTTTCCCGCACCAATACGTGATCTTCGACCAGCAGTAAACGTGACATCGCCTGACCCAATCTTCTATAACTCGGCAGGGGTGAAAAACAACTACGCTGTTTGGCGTATTCCAGAATGGATAACGTTACCGTATAGTAACGCCTGTGAAAGGAATCACAAAGTCTGCCTGCTTGTTGAGCATCCGACGACAAATTTTGCCTGGCATTGGTACAGAGTCGCTTGCCTCTGAGCAATGGATTTAACATTTTTTGTACCTCAAAGGGGAGAAAACATGAAGCGCAACTTTATTCGTCTTTTTCTAATCGCCGCTGCCATAATGCTGCTGGTCGTAGGCGTTGTCTCCGCGCACGAGCGACGCACCGTCGGCACGTATCAGATCGCTTTCGGCTGGCGCAATGAGCCGGCTTACATCGGTGAATTTACCGGGCCAGAGATCTTCATCAGTATGGCACCCAGCAGCACGCCAGAGGCGACGGATCAGGGGATGGCGATGTCCACCGAGCCAGCAAGCAATGATTTGGCGAACCTCGACATCAATCTGAAAGCCGAAGTCTCGATTGGCGACCAGACGACGACGGTCACGTTTAAACCTGCTTATGGCGAAGTCGGCCACTACATCGCTGATCTGATCCCGACTGTGCCCGGCGATTACACGTTCCACGTCACCGGCAACATTGGCGATACGCAGGTGGATGAAACCTTCACGTCAGCAGCGGGCAAGTTCAGCACCGTCAACCCGGCCAGCGACATCGAATTCCCATCGGCGCAAAGCCTGGAAGCGCGGGTTGCCACACTGGAACAGCAGGTTAGCCAGATTCCTGATTTGGAACAGCAAATCACGCAGCTTCAGGCAACTGTGCAGCAGCTTCAGAACAAGTGACCGCGAACGCGAGAGGGCGATTGCTGCTCTTGCCACCCGTTAGGCTGTTTAGCGTATGTCAAAACCTGCGGCGCTCACGTATAGTAGCGCCGCAAGTCCTGTATCTTGGAGGCGGCGTCCGATTTCCATCCTCAGATACTTGCAGAAACAGATTCGGCTGGTGATGAACGCGATTGACAGTGGCTTACTAACAGAGGAGTTCAAGCATGAAACGTCAACTGATTCGTCTGATCCTGATCGTCGCTGGAGTAGTGCTGTTGGTGATGGGCGGCGTCGTTTCTGCCCACGAACAGCGGACGGTCGGCAATTGGCAGATCGCCTTCGGCTGGCGCAACGAACCAACCTACGTGGGTGAATTTACCGGGCCGGAAGTCTTTATCGCGCCAGCGAACGCGACACCTGAAGCTGGCGAAGATGAGGTTCACGCCAGCGAAGCGGACATGGCGAATGTCGAGGTCAACCTGCAAGCCGAAGTCACGTTCGGCGATCAATCGACCAAAGTGACGTTTTACCCCGCCGACGATCCGGGGCATTATATTGCTGACCTGATTCCGACTCTGCCGGGTGATTATACGTTCCATCTGACGGGCAAGATTGGCGACACACAGGTGGATGAAACCTTCACCTCGGCGAATGGGCAGTTCAGCACCGTCGATCCATCGAGCGACATCGAATTCCCATCTGCGCAAAGCCTCGAAGCGCGCGTCACGACACTCGAACAGGAAGTTCAACAGCTTCAGGATGCCGTAAAGCAGTTGCAGAACAAGTAAAGACGTTCGGGGGGAGAGGTCGTATACCTCTCCCACTTTCGATTTGAAGGCTGGGTGATTTTGATCCAAAGGTTCATTCGCGGCTGGCGGCTCTATCTGCTCGTGAGTCTCGTGCTGGCTTTGAGCGTGATCCCGGTACAGGCGCACGCGCTGCTTGCCAAGTCGGATCCGCCAGCCAATGCTTCGTTATCCAGCGCGCCGACCGAAATCCGTCTGTGGTTCACCGAACCCGTTGAGCCGGATTACAGCAGCTTCAGCCTGCGCGACAGCAGCGGCAATCCCGTGAAAACTCCGCACAGTCAGGTCGATCCGAGCGACCCGACGCAGATGTTCATGCAGCCCGGCACGCTCCCGAACGGATTATATACGGTGACCTGGCGCACGGTTTCCGCCGCCGACGGCCATTCGATTGACGGCAGCTTCGCTTTCGGCATCGGCGTGGCGGTCGCCAACAATCCCGTGCCGACGATTGACGAAAGCGTCCTGCCCGCTGGCGTGGTGATCCGCTGGCTGAACCTGATCAGCCTGTCGCTGGCAGTTGGCGTGATCGGCTTCTGGCTGTTCGTGGCGCAGCCTGCCGCGCTGAACAGTCACGATTCTGTCCGGCGGCGTTGGCGGCAGTTGCTCTGGATCGGCTGGGGGCTGGTTGGTCTGTCGGCACTGCTGCTCCTGCTGCTGCAAGTTTCAACCGACGCTGATACCGCCTTCTTCGCTGCGCTGGCGAGTCCGGCGCTGGCCGATGTGATCACCCATACGGAGTTTGGTCAGTTGTGGCTGGCGCGTGTCGGCGTCTGGGCGCTGCTGGGGATCATGCTCTGGCTGGCGCGGCGCTCCCGGCGTGCGCTCTGGCTGGCGTTGATCGTCGGCGGGGTGCTGCTGGCCGTGCAAAGCCTGTTCAGCCATGCCAGCGCCGCCCCGGATCGGGCGGCAGTCGCCAACGATTGGCTGCACCTGCTCAGTTCCTCGCTGTGGATTGGTGGGCTGGCAGCGTTCGTGCTGGCGCTGCTGACCCTGCGTCGTGAACCGGAGACAACGCCGCTGGTCGCGCGGTTGGTCGCGGCCTTCTCGAATTTCGCGCGAGTCGCGGTCGTGCTGCTGGTCGTGACCGGGCTGTATGCCGCCTGGCTGGAAGTCGGCGCGCCTAACATGGGCGGGATCGACGCGCTGCTGCATACCGTCTACGGTAACGCGCTGATCGTCAAAGGCATTCTGTTCCTGCCGCTGCTGGCAATCGCGGCGGTCAATCTCCTGCTGACTCAGCGCGGGCTGGATCGCGGTCAGGCGGTCTGGACTGGGCGGCTGCGCGGGCTGGTCGGTACGGAAATCGCGCTGACGGTCGGGATTTTGCTGGCGGTCGGCGTGATGACTTCCGGCAGCCCCGGACGCGGCGTTCAGGCGCTGCGTGATCTCGCTGCCGCGCCGCCGCAGACGCAGCCCTACTTCGACATGGAAATCATCAACAACCAGATGATGCATTTGCAAATTGTGCCGGGCACCGTCGGCATGAACCAGTTCATCGTCACGCCCTTCGATCCGAACCAGCAGCCGATCACCGATGCGACTTCGGTGCGCCTGATCTTCACTAATCTGGACGAGGATTTGGGGCAAAGCGAACTCGATCCAAAGCCGACGGGCAACGGCGATTACACCGTCAGCGGCGCGAACCTGAGCACGCCCGGTCACTGGCGTATTCGCATGATCATGGCGCAGCCCGGCAAGTTTGATACCATCGCCGATTTCAACGCCGATATGCAGCCGCCCCCACCTGCGCCGACCTACGACGAGGCGACAGCCATCCCTGCCGCTGCTCGAACGCTCGCGGCGCTGCTGATCGGGTTGGCGCTGCTGGCGATTGGCGGCTTCTTCACACTCCAGTCGCGCCGCCGCCTGATCAGCGGGAGCGGCCTGCTGGCGCTGGCGGGCGTGGTCGTCGGCTTGATCTTTCTGCTGACTGCCGCTCGATCCGTCAGCGGAAGCGGCACGCTGACGGTCAGCGACGCCTGGGCGCGTCCGATGGATCAGGGCTTTACCGATGCGGTGTATCTGACTATCAATAACGATACGGGCAGCGACGAAACCCTTGTCGCTGCTGCCAGTGGCATTGCCGACAGCGTTGATCTGCATCAAACGGTGATTCAGAATAACATCGCGCGCATGTTGTCAGTCGATAAGCTCGACATTCCGGCAGGCAGCACGCTTCAGATCGCGCCGGAAGGCTATCACCTGATGCTAAACAATCTCCATCAGGATTTGAGCGACGGCGCGACCTTCCCGGTCACGCTCAAATTCGCTTCCGGCCAGCAGATCACGGTCATGGTTCACGTGGAGGATAACGCCGCCACCGCCGCCCGCCCGTGAGTGTGCTCATGGGGGCGATTCCAGGCCGTGCGCCTCCATCAGCGCCGCATCGTGAATCAGATCGCTCGTCCTGCCGTCCGCGACAACCCGCCCCTGATCGAGCACGATCAACCGTGCGCAAAGATCATTCGCCAGCCGCATGTCGTGGGTGCTAATCAGGAGCGTATGCTGATCGAACGTGCGCAGCAGATCGATCAACTCGCGTCGTCCACGCGGATCGAGTCCGGCGGAGGGTTCGTCAAGGACGAGAATGCTCGGCTCCATGCTCAACACGGTCGCCAGCGCGACCCGCTTCTTCTCGCCCACACTCAGGTGATGGCTGACGCGCTCGGCAAAGCTGGTCAGGCCGACGGCGGTTAAAGCACGCTCGACCCGCGCCCGAACCTCGCTTTCCGGCAAGCCCATGTGCAGCGGGCCAAACGCGACATCACCATACACCAGCGGCGAGAACAGTTGATCGTCCGGGTTCTGAAAGACCAGCCCGACCGCTGCGCGGATTTTGCCGAGATTTTGATCATTTAGCGGCATCCCGGCGATTACAATGCGTGCGCTCGCGCTGCGCAGCACGCCGTTGAGGTGCAGCATCAGCGTCGATTTGCCGCCCCCGTTCGGCCCGACCAGCGCGACCCGCTCGCCCGCCGCAATGCGCAGGCTGACGTTTTCGAGCGCCTGCGTGCCGTCGGGATAGCGATACGACAGTTGCTCGACTTCGATGGTGTTCGCCGATCCGTTCATTTCGCCCACCAGAGCAGCGCCGCGCTTTCGATCAGGATCAAGACGCAGATGGGCAGCGCGCCGTCGAGGAGCGCTTTTCCGGTCAGCGGCAGCGGATCAAGGGAGCGTATTCGACCAGCGTAGCCGCGTGACAGCATGGCCGCGTAGACGCGCTCGCTGCGCTCGTAGCTGCGCAGAAACAGGCTGCCGACCATTCCACCTGCTGACCGCGCCCGCCAGATCAGCCCGCCTCCCGCCCTTTGATCAGGAAGGCGGGCGCTGCGAGAAGCGCGCGCCCGCAGAAGGCGCTGGGCTTCGTCGCTGAGGGTGTACAGATAGCGATACATAAAGCCGATGATGGCGATCAGCGTTTCCGGCAGATGCAGGCTCGCCAACGCCCAGAGTAAGTCGGTGAACGGCGTCGTGAGCGCCAGCAGCAGCGCCGCCTGTACCGCGAGCCAGCTTTTCAGCAAAATCGAGAGGAAACGCGCCAGTCCCGTATCGCTGACCGTGAGTCCGGCAAGCGCGATCAGCGGGTGACCCGGCATAGTAAACGGCAGCGCCGCTGCCGCCAGCGTGAAGGGCAGCGCCAATCCGCCCAGCCGAGTGAGCCGCCACGCGCTCAAACGACTGATCACAGCCAGACTGCCGAGCAGCGCCCACAGCAGTGGATAGGCCGGCCACGCGCGTTCCGGCGTCAGCATAACGCCGACGATCAGCAGCAGCGTCAGGACGACTTTCACCCGCGCATCGAGGCGGTAGAGATAGCCGTCGCCTGCTTGATAGCGCTCGCGGATCAAGCGGCGTTATCCTTCAGACGCCGGCAGCTTCGCCGGATCGTCCGCTTTGCGCCCCGCCACGCGCGCGACACCATAACCCGCGCCCGCCACGACCAGCACGCCGATGATTCCGGCGGCAATTGTGGTCACGCCTGCCTCTGGAATGAACGGCACGGTGTAATTCGGCAGCAGCTTGTAGGGCGGCGCTTGTTCCAGGCTGACGAAACCGTGATCGGTTGCCACCCGATCCAGACCATCAGGATTGCGATCCGCGAGCGGTGAAGCGAACGTGATCGCCAGCGCGATCAGCAGCCCCGCCGCGATCCAGCCCCAGCCTTTCGCGGCGACAGTTGCTGTCGTGCCGAGCAAATCGGGGCGCGTGCGCCGGATAAACGTCAACGCCGCAACCGTGATCAACGCCTCGCCAACGCCGATCAGCGCGTGAACGCCGACCATCGCCGGGAACGCGATGCTCAACGGCGACGTGCCGGATGCCGCCAGTTCGAGCGCGCAGGCCGCCGAAGCAATCACCACGCCGAGCCACGCGCCGAGCGCCGCGCCGATCCACTGCCCTCTGAACGTCCTACCCATTCCTCGACGCACCAGCGTGTAAACGGCGTAGCCGACGAAGCCGCTGATGATGCCCATGTTGACGACGTTGAAGCCCAGCGCTGTCAGGCCGCCATCCTGAAAGAGCAGCCCCTGAACACCGATCACACAGGTCATGACCAGCACGGTCGCCCAGGGGCCGAGCAGCACGGCGATCAGCAGGGCACCGAGCAGATGCCCCGACGTGCCGCCCGCAACTGGAAAGTTGATCATCTGCGCGGCAAAGACGAAGGCCGCCAGAATCCCCATCAGCGGAATTTGGCGCTCGCCCAGTTGCCGACGTGTCTGGCGCAGGGCAATACCGATCAAGATAATCAGCAGCAGCCAGCCGACCGCCGCTACGGGCAGGCTAAGAAAACCATCGGGGATGTGCATGGCAAGCACCGGGATCAGCATCGCAATTCCTTTCCGGGAAGCGCGGAATATGCTCGCATAGCGGCATGTTCCCACTCTTGTTGTAAGAAATTGTATCTGTAAAACAATGCTGCCAATAGTGATATTCGTCTAGAAATTCGTGCAGTTCATCCATCAGAAGGTGACAAGACCCTGAGACAGGCCGTTTTTCTGGACAAAGCCTGCTATGATTAGAGAAAGTGCGTGAGGAACTGATGCCATCACCTGAAGCGGTAATCAAGCAAATTCAAGCGACCGGGGAGCGCATGACGATTCAGCGGCGGCTGATCGTTGAAGCTCTCTGTGCGGCTGCGGGACACACCTCCATCAGCGATCTTCAGCATTGGCTTCAGGCGAACTATCCGGCGCACGAACTGTCCGACGCGACAATCTACCGCATTCTGCAATGGCTCAAAAACCTGGAACTTGTCGCCCAGACCGACATGGGCAGCGCCGGAATCGTCTACGAACTGCTCGGACAAGCCTATCACCATCATTTGATCTGCCTGAACTGCGGTCGCGTGTTTGATCTGGGCGATCACTATCTCGCCCCACTTCGTCAGGCGCTCGCGGACGACCTGAAGTTTCAGGCGCGCATCGACCACATGGCGATTTATGGCCTGTGCGCGGACTGCGCCGCCAGACAAGCGACTGAGAAGTCAGCCCAAGCGCCAGCGTAGGCGCTGCCTCTGGTTTCCTCGTTTGAACCTCTGCACGTACCTATCAAAAATTCATTCTATGGATGAGTTTCGACTGCTGATGTGAGCCTCGACCTGGTTGACAAGGCAATTTGTTCTCTCTATAATGAATGTAAGTGCTTTCATGAAAATACTTACATCACATTCAGCAGACTGTAATATTGATTGTCATGGCGAACGAAAAGAACTCTCCACCGACCATTTACGACGTGGCGACCCTCGCTGGGTTGAGCATTGCGACCGTTTCGCGCGTTCTCAATTCGCCGGAGCGGGTCAGCGAAGCCAGCCGCCGCAAAGTCATGGAAGCCATCGATCAGCTTGGCTTCGTTCCCAGCGCGGAAGCGCGCGCGCGCACGCTGCAAAGTACCGCCCGGATCGGCGTGATCACGCCGTTCTTCACTTCGCCCTCGTTCACGGATCGCTTGCGCGGCGTCGCCTCGGCGCTGGCGAATTCGCGCTATGAACTGGTGATTTACACGGTCGATTCGATGGATCGGCTCGATGGTTATTTGTCGAGCCTGCCGCTGACGGGCAACCTCGACGGCTTGATCCTGATCTCGCTGCCGCTGGACGACGCGGCTGCCCAACGCCTGCGCGCGAATGAACTGCCCACCGTGCTGATCGAATACGCCTATCTCGGTTTCAGCGGCATTGTCATCGACGACCGCGCCGGGGGACAAATGGCGGCGCAGCATTTGATCGAGCAGGGACATCGGCGCTGCGCCTACGTCTATTTCGGCGAAAGCCCGGAGTATTCGATCCATCCTGAAGTGCCGCGTCTCGCCGGATTCCGGCAGGCGTTGGCGGAACACGGCCTCGCGCTGCCCGACGAGTACGTCAAATACGTGCCGATCTCGCGCAGGGGCATTCGCGAGAAGCTGCGCGAACTGTTCGACCTGCCGGAGCCGCCGACTGCGATCTTTGCGCCTTCTGATGATCTCGCTATCCGTATCATCCACCGCGCGCACGAACTCGGCCTGTCGTGCCCGCGTGATATTTCCGTGATCGGCTTCGACAACATCGACATCGCCGAACACGTCGATCTGACTACCATCTCGCAAGGCTTGGTTGAATCGGGGCAAATCGCCGTTCAGGAGTTACTGGCGCGGCTGAATGACCCGCATCGCCCGGTGCAGCAGATTCACATTCAGCTTCATCTTGAGGAACGCGGCACCATTCGCAAACTGGATTGATCAGCGCTGGACGCTGGAAGGAGAGGCTAGAGACGAGAGATCAGACCATCAATAGGACTCAGGGATGTTCCTGTTCAGGTATTTGCAGAGAAGGAGTTCAGGCATGTCATTTTTCAAATTAGACGTTTCATCCAAGTCACTGCGCAAAGCCGCGTTTGTTTCCGTGTCGGTGGCGGCGCTGGTCGCGCTGGCTTTCCCGATTGCCGCGCAGGATGCGACCGCAGCCGCAACGCCGGAAGCGACCGCGACGATTGCTAGCCCCGCGTCGGACAGCAGCAGCATCACCGGGACGCTTTCGGTGCAGGGCTTCGGCACGGGTGACGAAATTGCCACCACCCGCGTCACCTATGCCGAGGAGTCGTATCCCGGCCTTCAGGTTCAGATTAACAACGGCGCGTTCGATCCGCAGCAGTTCCTGACCGCCGTCGCTAGCGGCTCGCCCCCCGATTTGGTCTACATGGATCGCGCGACGCTCAGCACTTATGCGGTCAACGGCGCGAT
>DASZXN010000329.1:0-2383 GCA_035545875.1 Phototrophicaceae bacterium | reverse complement strand
GTGCTGATCGCGTAAATGCGCCCCGACGTTTTGCCCGCCTGCGCGACATCCGTGATGGCGAGGCGGATTGCAAACGGCGAGACGGTGCCGAGCAGCGTCACGGGCACCGAGAACAGGATCAGCACGGCAATGAACGAACCTACTACCACCCCCGCGTCGATGTCCATCACGGCGTTGGCCGCGCCTTGCAGCAGCGGACGCGACACGAGCGGAATGAGGCCGCTCAGGAACGCGCCCCAGATCAGGATGCGATAGAGTGTCTGCTTCTGTGGAGATCGATCTGCCCAGCGTCCGCCGATAAAATAGCCGAGCGTCAGGTAGACCAGCATCAGCCCGATCACGTTCGCCCAGACGATGTTGCTCGTCCCGAACACGCTGCCGAGCAGCCGCGACGCGCCCATCTCGACGGCGAGCGAGGTCATGCCGCCTGTGAAAACGGCGAGATAGAGGTAGAAATTGCGCATTATTCAATACGGAGTGCGAATTGTAGGGGCGCACGGCTGTGCGCCCTTGCACTTGTAGGGGCGAGGCATGCCTCGCCCATTATAATGACGGTTGCTGTGATGTGCTGAGTGACGAGTAGAAGCATTAGTGACTTGGACTCAGATTGACTTACGAAGTTTCAAAAGGAACGTGATGCGGAAACTACAACCGAACGACGCGCCGGAACTTGCCCGGCTCATCCACATGATTTGGCCTGATGATAACCCCGATCCCGCGCGCATCGCCAGAGTCAGTCTCGATTCGTCCAAGCTGACACTCATTGAGGAAGCTGCTGGTCAGATGGTTGGCTTTGTCGCCGCTTTCCCGACAATCTCAGTCGAGGGGACACGGCGTTGGGAAGTTGATCTGCTCGGCGTACATCCCGACTATCGCAATCGCGGCATCGCACGACAGTTGGTCAGCGTAGCTACTGAAGCAGGGCGAGATCACGGCGCACAAGTCGCGCGCGCGCTCATTCGTATCGGCAATACCGCCTCGCTGAACACCTTTTTCCGCTGCGGCTTCACACTCAATCCGACCGTTCGTAATCTCTACGTCGCTGACGGTGAGGGAGCCGAAAGTCCAGTTCTGCTACCCGGCCTTCATCTCGTTCCCGTCGAAACCCTGACCTACGCCGGTACCTGGGTCGAAGGCGACTTGTCGCTCGACAATCTGTTCTTCAGCCGCGCCGTTGGTTCGGGAACTGTCGGCGCGCTAATTCCCGCCGACGCGCTCGATGCCGCCGCCGCTGGCTTCGAATGTGTCAGACAACTGCAATGGGTAATCCGAACGCTGTGATCCGTTCTTTTCCCCTCTCCCCGCTTGCGTGGGAGCGGGGCAGGGGTGAGGGGTTACATTTACAGCGGCCTCTGCGCGAGCGCAGCGGTCAGATCGTCGCCCTTGCGGATCAGAATCGACGGGATTTTTCCCAAGCGCAGCATCGCGCGCGTTTCGTCCGGCGGCGCGAACGATCCGAACGACGACGGATCGATCAGCACGCACATCGGGCGAATCCCGCGCCGTGACAAAATCTGCGCTTCGGCAATCCACGCCGGATCGAGCGACGAGGTGATTATCACCAGCGTCGTTCCGCGTGTGAGATAGGGGGTTTCCAGCGCCAGCGTTTGCGCCAGTGTATAGGCCGACTTGCTGCGCACCGTCGCCATCGTTTCAAGGATGCGTAGAAGCTGCTTGTTGCCCCGTTCTGGCTGATAAACTTCACGGTGCGGCACGTAAGCGACGAAGCCGAGCGCGCGCTCGATCTGGGTGAAAAACTGTGCCAGCGACGCGGCGATCACGACAGCATATTCTTCAGTCGAGGGCGGGATTCCCGGCCCCATCGGGATAACCGCGCCGCTGCCGTTGTTCAGGCGGCGTACACTCGGTTCTTCGACCAGCGAAGCCGCCGAGAAATCGACGAACATCCACACGTCCGCCAGCGGGTCGATTTCAAACTCCTTGACCATCAGTCGATCCCGCCGCGCCGTCGTCGCCCAGTGAATCCGGTTGAAGCTGTCACCTGTGACGTACTCGCGCACGCCTGCCGCGTTGGTCGTGATGTTCTGCGCGCGCCGCCGCTCGGCATCCCCGCCGGAGAGCACGCCCATCGGCAGTTCGATCTTTTCAACCGGGACGGTCATCGGGTAGACAATGACTTTCGAGGTTGCCGCCAGCTTGCGCGGCGACAGGAACAGACCGAACGGATCGCCGCTGACAATCGTCATCGGGCCGAGATGGAATTCGCCGCGCACCAGACACGGCGTCTCGACGTACCAGCGGTAGCTTGATCTCGCGCCCAGCGCCGGGACGACGTGGCTGGCGTGATGACCGGGCAAATCGGATTCGTCGCGGATTTCCAGCCACAGTTTCGGCACAAAGGCGAGATTTTGAACGGTGAACA
>DASZXN010000328.1:0-4073 GCA_035545875.1 Phototrophicaceae bacterium | reverse complement strand
CAGCTTCACATTCGGTTGTACAGCCATATCCGACCTCCTATCGTGGGCGCTTTAGTTCTCCGCCTTGTCCTCGACCAGTTTCACGGACAAGAAGCGCGCCAGTTCACGGCTCTGATCTCGACGTTCACTCCACAGCGAGCGGCGCTCGCCGCTTTTGAACAACAGCGCCGTTCGCGTATCATCCAACGCTGTGCCGCTCGCGTCTTTCGTGACCAGCCCCTTGATCTCCAGCGCGTCAATCTGATCGAGCGGGCGCTGCCAGATCGACCGGGTGAGGCGTCCTATACTCAACGCCCGCGCGACCTGTCCCTCCGTTTTGTCAAACACCCACTCCGAAGCGCAGGCGAAGGCAAAGCCAAGACCAAGCAGCAGCATGATCACGCCCGCGCCGACATTGAGCAGCACGAGCGTCAGCACGCCCGCCAGCGCGATCAGCAGGCCGAAAATCGGCGAGGCCGAACTATAGATTTTGTAGGTACGTCGTCTCGATGTTTTTTCGACTGGAAACACGGACTCATCCTCTATGACAGCTTGTTTTCGGGCACGCACGATCTCACGTTCGCTGGTACGATCATCGTGAAACCGCGTTCTCCTGAACAGCCGCGTCTTCCTCTGGCTCTGCGACGGGATGGCTGCGCCAGAGCAGCCATGCGTTCACGCTCCACGTGATGATCAGCACGTAAAACCCGAAGGACAACACAACGCCGCTGATCGGCGGTATGCCCGTGTAGCCAATCACGAACAGCCAGTAACAGAGCAGCCCCATGCTCGCCAGCAGAACGAACCCGGCGCGGCGCGGGGTCAGCCGAGGCGGGCGCAGCAGCAGGAAATAGGTCAGCAGCAGCGGCGGCATACTGACTGGAAACAACGTCGGGCTGATCAGCATGGAAGTCAGGATTGCCAGCCCGTAGCCCAGGTCGAAATCGTTCGAACGCGCCGTAACGAACAGGAAGCTGCCAATCAATGCGAGCATGATCAGGGTGCGCGTGATCAGATAGAGCGTCGGGCTGACGATGAGCGGCGTCACCTGGGGATTTGTGCCAAAAAGCTGGGTCGAGAACCCCAGCACCGACGCGTTGCGTACCAGCGTCCACGATTGCCCTGCTTCATTAAGTGCAAACAGCGTGTGCGCCATGCTGACCATCTGCTCGATCCCGGAGACAGCGACTTGCAGTGCGCCGAGCGCAAATCCGCCGACGAGCGCGCCAGCGACCACCTTCCAGTCCCGTTTCCAGAGAAAATACAGGATCACGACCACCGGAAAGACTTTGATCCACGTCGCCAGTGCCAGCAAAGCCCCAGCAGTCAAGCGGCGCTCGCGCTTGACTGCCAGCCACGCCCCCGCGAACAGCGCCAGCAGAAGAATCGTTACCTGACCAATATACAGCCCCTCCAGCATCAGCGCGAACAGGGGCACAAGCAGCCACATCCGCCGTCTGGGAAGCTGACGGCTCAAGACCACGACCGTCCCAGTCAGCAGCAGCACGTTGAAGCTGAACCACAGCACCCATACCTGATCAACGGTCAGGTGCGCGGCCAGCGGCATCAAAATCTGCGCGAGCAGCGGCGGGTAGAGATAGATCATCCCCTCGGTACCCTGATAAATCGGCTGACCATGATTCAACTGCTGCGCGGCTTCATAATAGACGCGGTAATCGATCCTGCCGTAATTACCGCTCTGGCTCATAAACCACGCCAGTGCGATGAACGCTGTCCACAGCACAATCAATCCACCCGCCAGAACAATACGATGAGGTTTCATGAAGGCCGTTCCTGATTTCCCGAAACCGGGTCGGCCTCTTTGCGTCGATGAGCGAGTAAACGGCGCAGCTCATGCACCAGTCGCAGCATGGTCAGCACGCTGACGACGATTAGCAGTAAGGCGATAACAACGACCAGTGCCAGAGATGTAGCATCAGAGGGCATTAAATGGCTCATCCCATTGGCATGTAGTTTTCAGCGGCGTAACGCCCCGTCACGTGATGCGACAACTGCCGCTCGATGTCAGTCAGCAGGCCACTCGCGCCAATGCGGAACAGATTCGGGAACAGCCACGCGTCGCCGAGTTCTTCCTTCATCAGAATCTGCCAGTTGAGCGCCTGCTTCGCCGAACGGATGCCCCCCGCAGGCTTGAAGCCGACTTTGTAGCCCGTCCGTTCCTGATAGGTGCGGATCATCCGGCACATGATCAGACTGACTTCGAGCGTGGCATTGACCGATTCCTTGCCCGTCGAAGTCTTGATGAAATCCGCGCCCGCCATCATGCAGACCAGACTCGCTTTGGCGACGTTGCGCAGCGTGCCGAGTTCGCCGGTCGCCAGAATCGTTTTCATGTGCGCATCGCCGCAGGCCGCGCGGAACTGCTGAATCTCGTCGTAGAGCCGATCCCAGTGACCGAGCAGCGCGTGTTCGCGGCTGATCACGATGTCAATTTCTTGCGCGCCCGCCGCCACCGACGCGCGGATTTCCTGCACGCGCAGGTCAAACGGACTCAGCCCCGCCGGAAATCCCGTCGAAACCGCCGCCACCGGGATATTCGAGCCTTCCAGCGCGGTCACCGCATCGCTGACGCGCGCGTGATAGACGCAAACCGCGCCCACCGTGATGCCGAGATCGCCCACGCCGAGCGCGTCGAGCAAATCCTCGCGCACGGGCTGACGCGCTTTCGCGCACAGGCGCTTGACGTTGCCCGGCGTGTCGTCGCCGGAGAGCGTGGTCAGGTCGATGCAGGTGATCGCGCGCAGCAGCCACGCCGCCTGCCAGTCTTTCTTGATCGAGCGGCGCGTGCCCAGCGTGGCGGCGCGGCGCTCGGTCGCGCTCAGGTTGACGCGCTCGGCATTCACCCAGCCCAGATCGAGCGGGATGCCCGGATTGCGCTCAAACGCCTCTTGATGCGGTATTTTCGTTTGCAAATCGGGGACAGCCATGCAATCAACTCCCGTTTTTCTCTACATCATAATCCGATTCTATGAGCCAATGCTGATTTCGCCCAGATGCGGACGGTAATCCGGCGCATCGACCGTCAGCCGATCTTTTGTGACCGGATCATAGAGTCCCATATAGACTTGATAGGTTCCCGGCGTCGTCGGCAGTTGGATCGAAATCTGCTCCTCAATCGGCACGCCCGGTCGCCAGTTGGAACTGAGCAGCGCTCCGCCGACTGGCGCATTATATTGCGCCTGAAGCTGATTGTTCGTGTCGAAGACGTGAACGAACAGCACGTAATCCGTGCCCACGTCGCGGATCGCCTGCCAGTCGAACTTGAAAATTGCCGCGCTCCCCGGTGGGTTCGCAGTCGGCAGGCTGTAGCCCTTGAGCGCGATCTGATCGCCAAACACCAGCGACGCGCTGGTCTGATCGGACGGCGCGGTCGGCTGCGCATTGGGATCATACACCGCCATCGACTGTAAAATCAGGTCGGTCTTGGCGCTCGGATCGGACGTGATCGGTACGCCGATGAGCTTGCGGTTCGGATCAGCGAAGTTATTCGTGTTGGTCAGGTAAACGCCGAGGTGAATCGCGCCTGTACGTTCGAACGGCGTGCCGTCGGGGAACTTGAAGCCCATGATTTCGCTGTAAATCTCGCCCGGCTTCCACTGCGAGGTCGGCAGCGGCGGGCGCGTGATCGTGCCGATCACCGCGTCGTCGGCGACGTAGCGCTTGTCGTCCTGAATGTAGGCGATGTAAGCGCTGTAGTCTTTATTTGTCGGTTGAAGCACCTGCCAGAACAATTCGACCGCGTAAGCCTGCTGTGTGAATGCCCAGCCGTTCTGCGCCGACGGCCACGAAGCGAACCAGCGCCAGCCTGCCAGCTTGAGGTCGTTGTCGAACACGATGTCGCCGGGGTGCGCGTCCGCCGGAATCTGCGTCAGCGGGTGCTTGACCAGCGCGTGATCAATTGCCCAGGCGCAGAAGATCAGCAGCGCGGCGACGGCGACGGCTCCCGGCGCGATCCGCCGCAGCCAGCGTGTCGCTTTACGCTGATCCCACAACCACACCGGTAGATAAGCGCCGGTAGCGACCAGCGGCGCGACCGCAGGCAGGCGCACCCGGCTGACTACCCAGATGATCAC
>DASZXN010000327.1:0-8588 GCA_035545875.1 Phototrophicaceae bacterium | reverse complement strand
ACCCAAAGTTTGCCTACGGAAGCTACACCGGCAATGGAGTCGACGACCGCGACATCACGACTGGATTGGGGCTGATTCTGACCGCATTCGTCAAGGCCAACGGTTCGACGTTCGCGCAGATACGCACCGCCGACCTCGGCGATGACAGTTCGGCGCTCGTCTCGTCGGCGCTGCCCGCATCGAACGCGATTGAACGGTTCAAGTCGGTCGGTCTGCTGGAAATCGGCACTGACAGCAGCGTCAATACCAGTTCGACCCCCTACTACTGGTTCGCCTTCGGCAAATTGCTGACATTTTTATTCATGGAGGACGGTGTGGAGCTTGTGAAACATCGCGGGGCGACCAGCCAGATCGTGCAGGTCTACCTCCGCAACAGCAGTACGGGCGCCGGCCTGAGCGGACTAGCCTATAACACGTCCGGCCTGACTGCTTACTATTCGTTTAACGGCGATACCGCCGCACACGCGATCACGCTGGCGACGATGACGCTCGGCACGTTCACGAGCGGCGGCTTCAAGGAAGTCGATGCGACCAACATGCCGGGCGTCTATCAGTTCGGCATCCCGGACGCGGCGCTGGCGAACGGCGGCGGGGTAGACGTGGTGCTGCAAGGCGCAGCCAATATGCTCGAATGCCGGATCAAGATTCAACTGACGGTCAGCGATCTCGACGATGGGACGGCGCTCGGCTTGTCGCGGATCGACGCGGCGATCAGCAGCCGCTCGACGGTGACGGACAGCAGTATCCAGTCCGACGTACAAACGGCGCTGACCAGCCAGGGGTACACGACGACGCGGGCGGGCTATCTCGATACGCTCAATGGGCTGGTGGTCGCTGTCGCGCAAGCGATCTGGGACAAGGCAACCAGCGCACTCACGACGGCGAGCAGCATTGGCAAGCTGCTGGTCGATAACCTTGACGCGGCGATCAGCTCGCGGCTGGCGACGAGCGGCTATACCGCGCCGCCGAGCGCCTCCCAGAACGCCGTCGCAGTGGTCGATCAGGCGCTCTCCGGTCACACGACGGCAGGAACGGTCGGCGCAGCGCTGGCTTCGGCCAGCGATCCGCTGGTCGCCGCCGTGCCGGGATCGTATGCCAGCGGGACGGCGGGTTGGTATCTCGGCCAACTGGGGACGATCCGCGACAAGACACTGCTCATTACAGCAGATAACGTCCATTTCAGCACGCCGACTGACCCGATCACAGGCGACCTGACGCTGGTGCGCGGCGACGATTACACGGTCACGAGTGGGCGGGCGCTGCCGGAATGGTCGAGTGACGACTGGTCGCCGTTCAGCCTGACAACGGCGCAGAGCGTGACCTTCAAGGCACAAACCTATCCCGGCGCGACGATCTTTGCGACGGCGGCGACCGTGCTCAGCGATACGCAGGTGCAGGTCGAACTGACGGCAGCGCAGACAGGCGGGCTGACGCTCGGCAGCAAGGCGCGGTTGTTCCAGATCGAGGCGGTTTTGGCGTCCGGCGACGTGGTGACTCTGGCCTATGGACAGATCACTCTGATCGAAAACGTGCAATAAATTCAAATATCGGGTTTAATAGTTAACAGGAGGTTGGAATCACGTAAAGGGGTGGATAGATGGCGGTCGATCTGCTGGATTACCTACGCGGCGATGGGCGACTGTATGAACTGGTGAATACGTTCAACACCGCAGAAGTCACACAAACACAAACCGATGCCAACACCGTGTTCTACACGGTCAAAAACAGCCAGTGGGAAGAACTCTGGGCGGATGACGTGTATATCTACCGGGGAACGGATACGTCGCCAGGCAACGGGCAGTTGTACATGCTGAGTGAGAACAATCACTATGGCAGCGCCTGGGTGCCGCGCTGGTTCGACGTGGGCTGGACATTCAAGCGCTCGCCGACGGTGATCTGGCGGATGAAGTCGAATGGGCAGCCGGTTCCGAGCAAGCCGTCGGGCGTTGCCGTCACCTACATACGGATGGCGAACCTGTACGCGAATTACACGCCGCAGAACGGCATCGCGGTGCAGAACGTCGTCGAACTCCACGCGCTGCTCGACAACGGCGGTCAGCCCGCTGCGTCGCCCTGGGAGAAATATTTCTACGCGCAAGGCTTTGGGCTGATCGAATTTCAGGACATGCTCGGCACGTTCCATTCCTGGATCGCGCAGAAGTTCACGCCGCAGGTGATGCCGCAGCGCGTACGCGAGGTAATCTCGTGGCTGACGCCGCTCCAGAAGCGTTATTACCTGCCCGCCGCGCCGACAACGACAACGACCGGGCAGTACACGCTGACGCAGCTTCCCGCCAGCGACATCAACATGCGCAACTATCCCGACCTCAACGCCAAGATCGTGGGCAGTCTGGCAAAGAACGACGCGGTGACGCTCGGCACGCCGGAGGTCAGCGGCTGGGTCAAGGCGCAGAAGGGCAGCACCTCCGGTTGGGTGTCGCGGCAGAACGGCGCGGTGGTGTTTACCCCGATTGGACAGCCTGCGCCGCCACCATCAGACCCAGGCGATCCATCGCAGCCGACCCTGCCGACCACGACGCCGATGGGTCAATATACGCTGACGCAGATTCCCGCCAGTTGGGTGAACGTGCGTGATTATCCCGATACAACGGGCAACGACGTGGGCGATTTGCATAAGGGCGACGTGGTGACGCTGTACACGCCGGACGTGAACGGCTGGGTTTACCTCCACATGGGCGAGGTGGTTGGCTGGGTGTCACGCCAGGACGGAAAGGTCGTGTTCACGGCGGTAACTTCGACGCCGCCACCCGATCAAACGCCGATCCCACCGGACGATCTGCCGCCGCTGCCGCGCGTCTCGGCGATTGGATCATATACCGTCAGCCAGATTCCGGCGACGTACATTAACGTGCGCGCCTACCCGGATACGTCAGGCGCAGACGTAGGCGATTTGCATAAGGGCGACGTGGTAACGCTGTACACGCCGGACGTGAACGGCTGGGTTTACGTGTCGGTTGGCGATATGCACGGTTGGGTGTCGCGCCAGAACGGAAAAGTCGTGTTCACGGCGGCAGCGCCGGAGACCGCGCCGCTGCCGCACGACGAGTTAGCACCGCTGCCGCAGGTCACGCCAGCGGGTCAGTACGTGGTCAGCAAAATACCGGGGAATTACATCAGCGTGCGCGCCTACCCGGACGCAACGGGCGCGGACGTTGGTAATCTGCATAAAGGCGACGTGGTGACGGCCTACGCGCCACCCGTCAATAACTGGGCATACGTCGTAATGGGCGATGTGCGCGGCTGGATTTCCGAACAGAACGGCACAGTCGTGCTGACGCCATACAACGGTAACGGATCATCGGCGGCTTCGGCACCGGTGGCGCAGATCAACGCAGCAGCCCAAGCCGTCGTCAACCTGCCGGAGTCGCCGGAAGAAGCCAAACGTCTGCGCGACGCTTATCAACTGGTCGAAAATGGGATACGCGGTATCCGCACCGAACTTGACCGTTACATCAGCCGTTCCGGTCAAACGGGGCCGCTCGGCCAGAACGGACAGAATGGTCAAACCAATTCGTCTGCTCAAAACGGGCAAACTGGGCAGGCGGGACAGCGGAGTCAAGCTGGACAAAACAGCCAGCCCCGACAAACCAATTCTAAAGGAGGGAACTCATCAACACGCAAATCCTGATTACGCCGATCCTGGCGCTGCTGAAAAGCCGCAAAGTGATCGTGACGCTGTGCGCGCTGCTGCTGAATATTCTCGTGACGCTCGTGCCCGATCTCGCGCCGTTTCGCACAGAACTGATGACGGTGATCACCGGACTGGCGCTGGGGCTGATCGGCGGGATCGCTTACGAGGACGCGGCCAAAGCGGGGCGTACTGCTGCACAGCAGCCGACGCCGAGCGACATCGACCTGCTCAAGCAACTGCTCGGCGACCTGATCGACACGATCACGCAGAACGCTGAGGGTCAGACGGTGATTACGCTCAAGAAGCAGGCGTAAGAGATACCCCACCCGCGCCCCATCCCTGACTTCAGGGCTGCGGGGGGCGACGCCTCCATTGCGTTCTCGTAGGGACGAGACTTGTCTCGTCCATTGACAAGGCATCGTCGTGGATAGGTTGAGCAGCGGACGCGATTTATCGCGTCCCTACAACGACCGATTCTCGATTTACTGTCGCCCCTTCAGCCGACTTCAGGGAGGGGAGAAAAACGGATGCCAGTGCTGCGTCCTACATAATAGAAATCAGGAGAGCGAGAGCGCATAACGGTGTGCTCTGACGAAAACGGCGGGGAGATCGTTCGATCTCCCCGCTGTTTTTTCTATGCTACACTGGGCATAGAAACATGAACGGAGTATGGATGGTATGGCGGTGCAAAAGACAGGGATGACGCGGGAAGATTTCGAGCGCTTCATCGCGCGGGCAGAGAACACCGATCACTTGTTTGAGCTGATCAACGGAGATTTGATCGAAAAAATGCCGACGCAGCTTCACGCTTACATTATCCAGATGATCAGCGGCTTTCTGTTTGTGTTCCTGCGTCAAAATCCGCTCGGCTATGCGCTGGTCGAGGCGCGTTATCGGCTTCCCGGCAACGAAGAGAACGACATCATCCCGGATCTCTCGTTCGTGATCAAAGCGCGCGAACTGGTTCAGAGCGGCGCTGCCCCTTACATGCCCGATCTCGCGGTTGAAGCGCAATCCGAAGGCCAGAGCGATAAATTCATGCTCGACAAGGCGCTGCTGTATCTGGCGAACGGGACGCGCATGGTCTGGATTATCTACTCCACACGTGGAATTATCGAAGTGCTAACGCCGACCGAGCGCAAGCTGCTCAAGCTCGAAGAGAACGCTAATCTCGATGGCGGCGATGTGCTTCCGGGTTTGAGTATCCCGCTGCGGGAAATCTTTCCTGAATGAGCATTGTCCCCTGCCCCGACCCTCTCGCGTGGACGAGGCGCGATGAAGGTCAAGTGGGCAGGGTTCGATAGGAGGGAGGGTTTGCGGGTTATTTGGGCTGCGCGGCGAACGTGATGTCGATCTCCGCTGTGGGCGCGCGGCGCTGAAGCTGCGTTCCCCAGATGACCATCTGCTTGCCGAGACTGGTCAGCAGGGGTTGATAAAAATGGACACGGTTGTTTGCCAGCGCTTCGTGGACGAGGCGGCGGCGCTCCAGGCGAATGTTGGACTCCGCGAGCTGATGCCGAACGACGATTTCGGCCAATTGATCAAGCTGCTGCATGAGCATTTCCCCTGAATACTAGGATCAAAAACGTTTGGGTTCCGGGTGATCCGAACGTCTATTCTAGATGTCCGCTGCGGCGCGATCTGTGATGACGGATCGATACGCCGCCGATAAATGACGCGCATCGAAGGGAGTGGTGAAGATCGAGGGCAGACGAGGCATAGCTCGCCCTTACCGCTCTTCGGAACGCCCTAACCCTGATCGAACCCTCTCTATAAAAGCGCGAACATTCGCGCTACACTTGAGGCATGAATCCTCAAACCAAACAGGCGTTGAGCGATCAATTTGCCGATATTGATACCGTGCGCTCGGTGCGAGTGATACGCGACGAGTATCTGGCTGTTTATACCTGGAGCGGCGTCGTCATCCACGTCTACGGGGTCGATGAACCGATCAAGGCGCGGACGGTCAAGCGGATTGTGCAGGAGAACACGCGCGTCGGCATTGGCACGCTGTTCATCGTCAGCGCCGAAATCGTGCCGGAGGACGGCGCACAGGTCGAGCCAGATGAAGGGCTGCTGGCACTGCACGCGCTGTTCAAGGACAAGCTTTACACCTACCGCTTCGTGGATGGTCAGCTCAAGATTGGGCAGGTGCATTTCAAGGTCTACAGCCGGGGCGATCTGCGCGAGGTCTGGTATGGGCCGGACATCCCGGCGCGCCATCTGCCCTGCTACCGCGTCTGGGTGACCGCGCCACAGACGATCAAAGGCAACTGGCTGATCGCCAACTTCGGCTCCGAGGCGTTCTGGAAGCAGGCCGATTATACGGCAGGGCGCGATGCCTTTCGCCGTGAGCAGCGCCGCGCTCACGGCAGCACGCAGTATTACACCTGGAATCACGCCGATTGGAGCAACGTCGATCCGCCGGGCTACAGCGCTCCCGCTTCACCACCGCCACCGCCGCCGGAAAGCGAATTGGATCGCTCGTTCAAACTGCTGGGTCTGCCGCGCAACGCTTCGGGCGACGAGGTGAAAGCCGCCTTTCGACGCCTTGCCCGCGAAGTTCATCCCGACGTGAGCCAACTCCCCAAAGATGAAGCGGAAGTTCGTTTCCAGATACTTTACGCTGCCTACGCCTATATCAAGTCAGCGAAGGGGTGGTAGAGAAAACAGTGCGCACGGCATGAAAGTGTTTTAAAACCAAAGAAAATGAGTCAACGCAAAGGCACAGGCGAAACAAAGTTTCGCACGGCGCAAAGGAAAGCTTAGGGCGCACACGCAGGTGCGCCCTTACAGCCTTGTGCAGATAATGGCTAAACCTCGTCGTCCTCGTCATATGGACGGCGACCGAACGGTGCTCGCGGTGGTCGTGGTGGCGCGGGCGGGAAGCCGGGGGGCGACGGTGGGACAGGCGGAGCGGGCGGAACCGGCGGCTGGAAACGGATCGCTCGATCCAGTGTGCGCATGATACGGTCGGTTTCTTCCGGGCTGCCCTGAAAGCTGTCCATGTTGAGCGTAATGGTGGGCGCGGTTTGAATGTGCGGCGCGGGGCGCAGCGTCAGCCCGGCGACACCGGTTTGCCCCTCCACGTAAGCGATCAACTGGCCGACCGCCAGACTGACCTGCGCGATCAACTGGCGTTCGGTCGCGCCTTCGTCGAGATTGATCCCCAGCGCGGCGACGTATGGCTCTTCGGTGATGGTGTAGACGCTCTGCTGCAAGCCCTGAAAGCTGCGCACCGCCAGATTGCCTGTACCCTCGTAGGTTTCAAGCGGGATACTCTTTTCAAGCTCGTCCTGAAGCGCGCGCATGGGCGGGATCAGGCGGATCAGGGCGCGCAGGTCGTCACTCGTCAGGTTTTTCATCGCGGAAACACTCCTGGTTCAGCAAAAACGCATTCAGATGTGGTGCTGTCTGATGAGGATTCGTCTGAACGCCTGAATCGTTCAAAATTCGTTTTGCAGGTTGTGCGCCTCGATAGGGCAACCAGCGTGCTCCTTGAGCCTGGTGCCGCCGGAGATCATCAGATCGCCGATCAGGGTCATCAGGCGGTCGCCGAGTTGAGCGCGGTTCTCATCCGCTTCCCGATACAACTGGTGCATCCGGGCGGCGCGCAGAAGGTCACGGCGGCGCTCGGCCATCAGTTTCATTTCGTCAAATTGGTTAAACATGATTTTTCTCCCCTTCTCTGTGCTGATTTTCGAGCGCGCGCACGGTGTCCGGTGCGAGCAGCCGGATCAAGGTGCGCTTGGCATAAAAGAGCCGGGATTTAACCGTTCCGGCGCTGACATTCATGGCTTCGGCGATTTCGTCGTAGGACAAGCCCGCCTCGCTGTAGAGGATGAGCGTCTGGCGCTGAAGTTCGGGCAACTGCTGCATCGCCTGCTGCACTTCGGCATAGATCAGCATCCAATCGACCTGTTCGTCGGGCAGCGGTTCGTCCGAAGCGATCTGCGCCTCGCGTGTGTCCGATCCGGCAGGGCTAGCCTCGTCGAGCGAGATGATCTCGTAGCGCCCCTGCGCGCGCAGGCGGTCGTAACAGCGGTTGCGGATCACCCGAAAGAGAAATGGGCGCAGCTTTTCGGGCGGATCGAGCTTCTCCAGATTCATGTAGAGCGCGAACAACGCCTCCTGTACAATGTCGTCATCGACCTGCCCGATCAAACGGCGGGTGAAGGCCCGCGCCGGAGTCCCCAGCAGGGTGGCGAGCGCCGCGAACGCTTCTCCGTCACCGGCACGCGCCAGCCGCAGTAGTTCGGATTCGGAATGGGTTGATGGTGACATGCGGTGCGTCCTCTCTATTGGAGGATTCGCGTTCGGGACTGTTTTGTTCAAAAGCTGCTATAATCGCGTCATTTAAATTATCTTGAAAGTTGAAACTATGTCAAATCCAGCCGATTTCGATGCGCTGTGGGACTATGATCATGCCGATCAGACGGAACACGCATTCCGCGATTTGCTGCCGCAGCTCGAAGGCGATCTGGCGGCGCAGCTTTTGACGCAGATCGCGCGGGCGCAGGGCTTACAGGGACAGTTCGAGCAGGGGCACGCGACGCTTGATCAGGCCGAGCAGCAGATCACGTCCGCAACACAGACGGCGCGGGTGCGGCTGCTGCTCGAACGCGGACGGTTGTTCAACTCGGCAGGCCAGCCCGATCAGGCACGACCGCTGTTCGAGCGGGCGTGGGAACTCGGTCAGCAGATTGGCGAGATCGGCTACGCCGTCGATGCCGGACACATGCTCGGCATCCTCGAAGCTCCGGCGCTCGACTGGAGCCTGAAAACGGCGGCGCTGGCCGAAAGCAGCAGCGATCCGCGCGCGCGCCGCTGGCTCGGATCGCTCTACAACAACATCGGCTGGACGTATCATGATCGCGGCGATGATGCGCTGGCGCTGGCAACGTTTGAGCGCGCGCTGGCGCTGCGCTAGGCACAG
>DASZXN010000326.1:0-7674 GCA_035545875.1 Phototrophicaceae bacterium | reverse complement strand
AATCCCGATCACTGACAGCATCCAAGCTGTTTTGACTATGCGAATTGAAACCCAAGTCCTGCGCCAGCGCCGCGCGATCAAAATCGAACGGTGTTCCAGCCAGCGCGCCTGCTCCCAGCGGCGACACGCTCATCCGACGCTTGGCATCTTCCAGCCGCGAGTCATCGCGTGCCAGCATCCAGAAAAAGCTCATCAGCCAGTGCGCGGCGGTGATCGGCTGGGCAGGCTGGACGTGCGTATAACCGGGCATGACTGTCTCGACGTGCGCCTCAGCTTTCTCGACCAGCGCGGCTTGCAACTCGCGCACGCTCAGGCGAGTTTCTTCAACCGCATCCATCACCCACAGGCGAAAATCCGTAGCCACCTGATCATTGCGACTGCGCCCCGTGTGCAGCTTGCCGCCGACCGCGCCGACGATCTCGGTCAGCCGCCGCTCGACTGCGGTGTGAATGTCTTCATCACCTGGCTTGATCTCGAATGTGCCAGTCTCGAACTCCGCCAGCACTTTTTCCAGACCATCAACCAGCGTTTCCGCTTCATCCGGCGTGATTACGCCTGCCGCCGCCGACGCTAACGCATAGGCGATGCTGCCGCGAATGTCCTGCTGGTACATGCGCTGATCAAAGCCGATACTGTCATTGAGCGCTTTTAAGTCCGCGTCGCTCGGCTCGCTAATGCGCCCGCCGCCCCATAGGGTCATGCGCTTGCTGCTCCTTGAATAAAGCGATTAGCGGTTAGCCTTTAGCAAAAGCAAGAGCAGGTGATCGGTTTTTAGTTTTGGTTCTTAGCCAAAAACCAAGAACTAAAAACTAAACACCCGTGCTTCGCTAATGGCTAACCGCTAATGGCTAAAAGCTAGTCTCTTTTGAACTTCGAGTAATCCGGCTGGCGGTAACGACTCTTGCCGCCGCCGTCGAGCGTCAGCAGCGCCTCGACCTTCACGGGCAGGCCGAACAACTGAATGAAGCCTTCAGCGTCTTTCTGGTTGTACACGTCTTCTTCGCCGAACGAGGCGTAATCCTCGCGGTACAGGCTGAAGGAACTCTTGCGCCCGGCAATGATGATGTTGCCCTTATACAGCTTCAGCCGTACCGTCCCGCTGACGTTTTCCTGCGTTACGTTGACGAAAGCGTCGAGCGCTTCGTGCAGGCGCGTATACCACAGGCCGTTATAGACCAGTTCGGCATACTTGACCGCGAGAATGTCCTTGTAGTGCATCGTTTGCTTATCGAGGCAGATGCTCTCCAGCGCTTGATGCGCCCGATGAATCACCGTGCCGCCGGGGGTCTCGTAAACGCCGTGACTCTTCATGCCGACCAGCCGATTCTCAACCAGATCGATGCGCCCGATACCGTGCTTGGCGGCGAGCTTGTTCAGCTTGATGAACAGATCGACCGTCGGCAGCGCCTCGCCATTGACTTTGACCGGGACGCCCTTTTCAAACTCGATTTCGACGTACTCAGCTTCATCCGGCGCGCTCTCCGGGCTGACCGAGAGTTGGTACATCGCTTCATCCGGCTCGTTCCAGGGATTTTCGAGCGGGCCACCCTCATGACTGAGGTGGAACAGGTTGCGGTCGCGGCTGTAGATCGACTTGAGCGTGCTGGTCACCGGGATGTTGAATTCCTCGGCGTAGGCCAGTTCGTCCTCACGCGAGCGAATATCCCATTCGCGCCAGGGTGCAATCGTCTTAAGCTTCGGGTTGAGCGCCATCACGGTCACTTCAAAGCGCACCTGATCGTTGCCCTTGCCGGTGCAGCCATGCGCAATCGCGTCCGCGCCTTCCATTTCGGCGATCTCGACGAGATGCTTGGCGATCAGCGGACGCGCAAATGACGTGCCAAGCAGGTATTCACGCTCGTAGACCGCGCCCGCTTTCATCGTCGGATAAACGAAATCCCTTAGAAACTCCTCGCGCAGATCACGGATATAGAGCTTGCTCGCGCCGGATTTGAGTGCCTTCTCTTCGAGGCCGCTCAGTTCTTCCTCCTGCCCCAAATCCGCCGTGAAGCAGACGATCTCGCACTGGTACTGCTGCTTAAGCCAGTGGACGATCACCGACGTATCCAGCCCGCCGCTGTAAGCAACGACGACCTTTTTGACTTCCCTTTTCGCCATCTTGATCCCTTTGGTAAACAAAAAAGACCCCGAACGTTTTCGGGGTCTGTGCATCACATATCGACTGTCTATGTGCCGCAGATCACGACATCCCCGAACCGCTAATCGGTACGGCGACGACGGATACGACGGTAGATAGGCATCAAGTTCATCATGATGGCGATAAGCATAACGCAAGCTTAATAGAAGTCAAGCGTCAGACTGTGGTATCGGGCGCGTTCTCGAACAGCGTGCTCAGGCGAAACTCGATTGCGGGCAAGCAGGCAAATTTGACCAAATCATCGCCCGTAAACTCGTGGGGATCGGCATACTTGCCGGGATGCTCAAGGGAATAGAGCCGCAGCTTGCGCTCACGCGGTGCGATAACGATGTATTCCGGCACACCTGCATTCGCGTAGGCTTCGAGCTTTACACCCTCGTCATAATCGACACTCCCAGGCGATAGTACCTCGACAATCAAATCCGGCACGCCGCGAATACGCCCATCGTGGATAATCGACTCATGTTCTTTCAGGATGAGCACGAAGTCCGGCTGTACTGGATCACAACCGGGCATAAGCAAGCCGACAGGAGCAAGCGCAACGCGAGCAAGTCCTTGCTGCTTCGCAGGTGCACCAACAAGATCATAGAAGTCAAGGATAATCGACTGATGAAAGAAACTTGGTGCAGTCGTCATATAGAGGTATCCGTTGATGATTTCGTAGCGGTTATCGTCGTCTGCGCCTAGTTTCTCCCAGTCAGCATACGTCCATTTGCCTTGAGGCGGCCCTTCGACAGTCAGCACTTCGTAACCGGGAATAACAGGAGTTTTCACCAACAACCTCCAAACTCGACTTCTTTGTCAATTTTACTTCACTTCAGGCACCATCGCGCGGTGCCGCTCGACCAGCGCCGTCAGGTGATAAACCAGCCTCTCGACGTGTTCGGGCGTGCTGTGCTTGCCCAGCACAAAGCGCATCTGTCCCATCAAGCGATCCGGGTCAACCCCCATCGCCACCAGCACGTGACTCGGCTCCTGCTGACCCGTTGTGCAGGCGCTCCCGCCGCTCGCGCCGATGCCGACTTCATTGAGATCAAGCAGGATCGAGTCGCCATTCAAACCCCGCATGGCGAAGCTGCTGTGACCTGCCAGCCGCTCCGTCGGATGTCCGGTCAGCGCCGCTTCAGGGATCAGTTCAAGCACCTTGCGGATCAACTCATCGCGCAACGGTACTAAGCGAGCGACAGTTTCCATGCGCTCGTCCTCGGCAATCTTGAGCGCTTCCGCCATGCCAACGATCAGCGGGATTGGCTCTGTTCCGGCACGGCGATGACTCTGCTGTGTTCCACCCAACATCTGCGGCTTGAGCGGAACCGCGCGCCGCGCATACAGCAAGCCGATGCCCTTTGGCCCATAGAATTTGTGCGCGGACAGGCTCATCAAATCAGCATTGAGCGCCTTTACATCCAGCGAGAGCAGCCCCGGCGCTTGCACCGCATCGACGTGAAACGGAATCCGCCGCTGCCGCAGTTCCGCACCGATCTCGGCAATCAGGTTGACCGAGCCAACTTCGTTATTGGCGTAAATCACACTGACGAGGATCGTATCAGGGCGCAGCGCGTCCACGACCTGCTGCGCAGTCACGCGACCGTACAAATCGACGGGAAGAAACGTCACCTCGAAGCCCTGATCAGCGAGTTCTTTGGCCGAGTCCATCGTCGCATGATGCTCGACCGCCGTCGTAATGATGTGCCTGCCGCGTCCGCGACCTGCCATCGCCTCAGCCACGCCGCGCAGCGCCAGATTGCTGCTCTCTGTCCCGCCGCTGGTGAAAATCATCTCGTCGGGCGCGCAATTGAGTACAGCGGCGATTGCGCCCCGCGCATTGTTCAGCGCGCGTGCCGCCGCCTTACCCACGTCGTGCAGGCTCGACGGGTTGCCGAAATCCTGCGTGAAGTGCGGCAGCATCGCCGCGACGACGCGGGGATCGGTGGGCGTGGTCGCACTGTGATCCAGGTAGATAAAGCGCTCATTCATCGTGATTTACTCGTCCGCCAATTTGATGGCGATCTCAATTTCCCATTTGGTTTTGCGCGGCTCGACCTTCGGATTGGTCAGGAAGCGCTCATAGCGACAACGAAAGTTATCGCCCTTGTCCGTGTCCCAGCGATCAAACACTAGCCCAGCAGCGCGTGCCCCTTCGATCAGCGTTTTGTTACCCTGATACCCACCGCCCGTATAAATCAGGCTGACGTAACGACCCGCCGGAAGCACAGCCGCCTTGATGCGTCCGCTGCCTTCCAGGGGTTGATCGACCGGGATGCCGTATTCCAAGTCCATCTCGCCCTTCATATCGATCACATGGTAGCGCAGGAACGGCGGCGCGCTCGGCGTAATCCCCTGCGCCTTGAACCACTGGAGCAGTTCTTTGCGCGCAATTTCCTGCGGCGGACGCATCCCCTTAAAGGGAGCGATATAGCGAATGCCCATGTATGGCATTTCCGGTCGCTGGTCGATTTTCAGCGGCGTCGCGGTATTGACATTTTTCGCCATCACAAACTCCTTTGATCTGCATCGGTAATGCTGTATGCAGACGAACGGCACATCTCGGAAAATGGGCGGGTCTAAGACGCGCCCCTACAAAGTCGCTTGTCCTTAAGAGGGTTTCTGAGAAGTCCCTCGAAATGGGCGGGTCTGAGACCCGCCCCTACAAGGTTCTTGTTCCTAGCGGCGCATCAGCACGTCCTGAACGACGGCAAGCTGGGTCGGATCGTTCTGCGAGAGATCGTCAGCACGATAATGTGTCCCCCGGCTGAAGTGATTGCGCTGCGCCGCGTAGATCACCGTACGCGCGGTCTGGGTCGCGTTGCGCAAGCCGATCAGCGCATCGTTCAGGCGAGCGCTGCGATAGAACAATTCAATCTCGTGCATCAGGTGACGCAGTTCGCGTTCGGCGCGATCCAGTCGATCTTCGGTGCGGATCAGGCCGACGTAATGCCACATCACGTTGCGAACTGTCGTCATGTCCCCTTTGATCAAGGCAGGATCAGGATCATCATCACCGAGGTGAATCCACTCCGGCACGCGCTCGAAGCCGATTGGATCGCGCGGCTTAGTCAGAATGTCGCGGGCGGCGCGGTCACCCCAGACCAGCCCTTCAAGCAAGCTGGTGCTGGCGAGGCGATTCGCGCCGTGCAGCCCGGTGCAACTGACCTCACCGACCGCGTATAACCCGGCGAAATCGGTGCGCCCCCAGGCATCAACGAGTACGCCGCCGCAGAAATAGTGCGCCGCCGGGACGACTGGAATCGGCTCGGCAGTCGGATCGATGCCGTAAGCCGAGCAGGTTTCGAGCAACTGCGGGAAGTGCTGGCGGATAAAGGCCGCGTCACGCTTGCTGCCGATGTCGAGATAGACGTGCTCGTAGCCGTGTTCGAGCATTTCCATGTGAATGGCACGCGCGACCACATCGCGCGGGGCAAGGTCTTTCCAGACCGGATCGTAGCGCTCCATGAACGGCTCGCCCTGCGGATCGAGCAGAATTGCGCCTTCGCCGCGCACCGCCTCGCTGATCAGCGCATTGGGCGCGCCGCGTACACTCAACGTCGTCGGATGGAACTGGACGTACTCGGCATTGATGATCCGCGCGCCTGCCCGCCACGCCATCGCAATGCCGTCGCCGCGCGCGCCTTTGGGATTGGTCGTGTTGCGGTAAATCTGGCCGAGACCGCCCGTTGCCAGAATGGTTTGCGCCGCCAGCACTCGGACGATCTCTTTGCGCTCGCGGTCGAGCACATACGCGCCGTGACAGGTCATTGGCTCGTACACGTCGAGCGGATCGAGCGAGTGGTGTGGGAAGGTGATCAGGTCAACGGCAGTGTGATTGGTCAGCAGCATGACGTTTGGTCGCGCTGCCAGCGTCTTGAGCATCTGCGTGATGATCGCGCCGCCCGTTTTGTCGCCCACGTGGACGATCCGGCGCGTGCTGTGGGCGGCTTCGAGGCCGTAGAGCAGTTCGTCGTCCTCGCCGCGATCAAACCTAACGCCGCAGCGCTCGATCAGAATTTCGTTGACGAGGCGCGGGCCTTCCTGCGCCAGAATCCGCGCGGCTCTGGGCGAACTCAGCCCTGCTCCGGCGTGAAGAATGTCTTTCACCAGCAGTTCCGGCGAGTCGTCCAATCCGCGCGTGACGATCCCGCCCTGCGACCAGCCGGTGTTGCTGTCCAGCGAATCGGGCGCACGGGTAATTACGGTGATGTGCTGGTTGGGGTCGTCGCTCAGGCGCAGCGCGGCGGCGGCCCCGGCAATCCCGCAGCCGATAATGAGGGTATTCGTGCGGATATCGCTCATTTGGGGATCGCCAGCATTCGGTCGAGGGCGAGCTTGGCGCTGCGCGCCACCTCATCCGGCACCGTGATCTGGTTGATCACGCGCCCTTCGACCAGGTTTTCAAGCGCATCCGCCAGATCAAGCGGGCTGATGCGGTACATCGTGCTGCACAGGCAGGCGAACGGCGACAGCAGTTCGATCATTTTGTCGGGATGCTGCTGTTTCAGGCGATTGACGAGATGAATCTCGGTGCCGACCGCCCACTTCGAGCCAGCAGGCGCGGCCTCAATTGCCTTGATGATGGAAGCCGTCGAGCCAACCTGATCCGCCTTATCGACCACTTCCATTGAACACTCAGGATGCACAATGACATTGATGTCCGGGTGATGCTTGCGCCACAGAGCGACGTGCTGCGGGCGGAACTGCTGATGCACGCTGCAATGTCCCTGCCAAAGAATGATTTTGGCGTTGCGGATTTGCTCGTCCGTCAGCCCGCCGAACGGCTTGTAGGGATTCCACAGCACCATCTGCTCCAGCGGGATGCCCATCGCCTTGCCCGTATTGCGGCCAAGATGCTGATCCGGGAAGAAGAAGACCTTCTCACGCTGCGCAAACGCCCATTCGAGCGCGCCGCGCGCATTCGACGAGGTGCAGACCGTCCCGCCGCGCTCCCCGACGAAGGCTTTCAGGTTCGCGGCGCTGTTCATGTAGGTGATCGGCATGATGTGCTTGACCGGATCGTCCATCAGTACCTGATCAAGCTCATCCCAGGCCGTCAGCACCTGTTCCAGATTTGCCATGTCCGCCATGCTGCATCCGGCTTGCAGGTTCGGCAGAATCACGACCTGATCGGCGCGACCGAGGATCGCGGCGCTTTCAGCCATGAAATGCACGCCCGCGAAAATGATGTACCTGGCCTTGACTGACGCGCCTTCCTTGCTCAGTTGATAGCTGTCGCCTTCGTAATCCGCAAACTGGATCACTTCGTCGCGCTGATAGTGATGTCCCAGAATTACGACCTGATCTCCCAGAACTGCCCGCGCCCGCTTGATCCGCTCAATCGCCGCCGCTTCCTGCTCGATCAGTGTTTCGTCGTGCGGCGCAACCATTTCAATTTCAGCCATACCTGCCTCCGATTGCTCGGGCGGGTTTAAAACCCGCCCCTACGTCGGGCGCACACATCGATGCGCCCCTACTATGCCTAACAACTCTCGCTCGTGATGCGCATCGACAGATCGAGCGCGGGC
>DASZXN010000325.1:0-2489 GCA_035545875.1 Phototrophicaceae bacterium | reverse complement strand
CATCAGCCCGCGCACCCGCTCGATCACGTCGCCTTCGCCCAGCATCTCCGCGAGACTGCTCAGTATCGAATCAATCTCTTGTAGGGGCACAGCCTGCTGCGTCCGTTTTTGTTCTTCGTCTTTCTCTCCCCTCTCTGAAGTCGGGGAGGGGTCGGGGGTGGGGTCAGCTTCCATCTCCTTCGAGATCGCTGGCCGCGCCGCCGTAACGGGCACGCCAACTCGCGCGGGATCCGCCAGATCGACCGCCACCAGTTCCATCCCGGTGACCTCGCTGCCGTCCATCTGCGCCCACGCCACCAGCGACGTGCCCACGCGCGCGTTGGTCGCCTTCGCCAGCCGATAGTAGTCGCGCGTCTGTTCCGTCAGCGGCAGCCCTTTCCCCCACGCGATCCCGTCGCCGTCCATCATGGCGGCCACCCAGCGGATCGCGGGTGGATCGTAGCGCGTCTGCGTCTCGTCAGCCTTCAGATGCCCCCACATCCCCTCCGGGCGCTGCTGGTTGATCTGCCCCACCATCTGCTCGACCGCCGCGCGGCTGTACGTCCGCTGATTGCGTGACCGCGCCCCGGCTTGACCAATCGGCAGCGTGATGAAGAATGCGTCATCTCCCAGCGCCGCGCGATCAATATCGTCCGGCAGCGGAATCTCCGGGTACGCGCCGCGCAGTTCGCTGATGCACGTCAGCGTCACCTTCAGCCGATCCTCGATCTGCGCTTCCGTCTCGTGTAACTGAATTTTCGTCATCTTTCCTTTGCGCCTTTGCGTCTTTGCGCCTTTGCGTTGAATCTTTTGCTTTCGCTCTTGGCTTTTTGCCAACTGCTAACTGCCAATCGCCAATAGCTTTCTTGCTCCCTCGTCGTCAATCAGCCCTGCGCCATGCGCCCACGTGACCATATCCAGTGTCAGGCGACCGTCGCTCTCGGTCAGCGCGTGCCATGCAATGTCGAGCGGCATGTTCGGGTCGATTCGGAAGTCGGTCACGGCGAGATAGGCCAGCGCCACGCGCGCCGTCTCGATCATCCAGCTTGCCGCGAGACCGCGCTTCTTCTCGATCCACTTGACGAAGGGTTCCATCTGCGTTTCGACCGAGGCTTTGCTGCTCGACACCGCCGTGCCGAGGATGAACTCCGGCAGTTCGCTGTGCTCGACGATCAGCGCGTAAATCAGACCCAGCAGCGTTGACGTGTCGGCGCTGAACGACCCCGGCGCGGCGTATTTGAACTGCGCCTCGCCGCCCAGCGTCAGCAGTTGATCCGGGTCGAAATCGATCACATCGACCGTCTCGCTCGATCCATCGGGCAGCGTATGTTTCTCCTGCCGACCGAACTTCTCCCAGAACTTGCGCACCTGATCCGCCGTGCCGAGCTTCTCGATCACCGGGGTCGGTCGCCCCTGCCGGATGTTGCCGCGAATCGCCGCGTCGATCAGTTCGCCATAGCGCTGCAAAGCCGGGATCAGCGCCGCGCCCTCCGGCCTCCCATAGAACTCGTCCGCCCCCACGTAGTTGGCGATGTGGATCACCGGGATCAGCCCGATCAGGTTGGCGTAGCGCGTTGTCTGCACCGTGACGCCGCCGCGCATAACCCGCCGCACCCGTTCCGCCGCCGTGTATTCATCCACGACCGTCACCATCCCACCGTACCCGCTTTGTGCCACATTCGCGATTGGCTTTTCTCCCCTCCCTGAAGTCGAGGGGCTAGGGGTGGGGTCAGCGCTTGTCTCCGTAATCCGCCAGCCCGTGACCGCGCCCTGCGCGTCCAGCAGCGGCTCGACCACCTGCGGCGGCACGACCGTCACGCTCAAATCGGCATTGATGACTAGATAAGCGTCGCCCAGATCAAGCGCCTCCTCGTAAGCACGCAGAATGCTGGGGTGATTTGCGCTCCACCACGCATTGAGCGCCGCAACCGAGGGATTCCCCTGTAGGGGCAGGCTTCCGAAGGAAGCGCCATGTCGTGCCCCTACGGATGCCGCCACCCATTCCGGCAGATCGCCCAGCACCCACGCCCCCGCCTTCGAACCAATCGGCTTGAGCAGCAGCCCGCTGATCTCCAGCCCGCGCGCCTTCGCCCGCCGCGCCCGATCCCAGAAGGCGTAATCCGCAACCGCGAAGTCGCGCGTCGGCGTGTATCCGTTGATCTGCCGCATCTGGATGCGTCCGCGCCCCGCCCCGCCGATGAGTTCACCAATCTTCTGCCTCAGATTTGCCGCCATCCCACCTCCGTAAATAAAAAGAGCGTGAATGTGTAGGGGCGTTCAATTGAACGCCCCCATTATCTTTTTACCTTTGCGTCTTTGCGCCTTTGCGTTGACGCTTTTGCCTTTGCGTTTCTCCCCCTCCCTGAAGTCGCTGAGGAGAGGACATGGTTGAAATTGAGAGAAAGTCTGACGCGCGGATCGTTGGTAGGGGCGGGTCTAAGACCCGCCCTCACGCGGATAAATTCGTCTCGTGACCAGCCCAATCCCAAAAGGTGTCCTTTCCTCAGCCC
>DASZXN010000324.1:0-17116 GCA_035545875.1 Phototrophicaceae bacterium | reverse complement strand
GGGCTGAGGAAAGGACACCTTTTGGGATTGGGCTGGTCACGAGACGAATTTATCCGCGTGAGGGCGGGTCTTAGACCCGCCCCTACCAACGATCCGCGCGTCAGACTTTCTCTCAATTTCAACCATGTCCTCTCCTCAGCGGTAGGAGGGCAACCTGTCGCGCCCCTACCATACCTGCCATGAAGAGATAATCGCCTTCAGTTATCCCTCTCATTCCTATCACTATGCCTTTCACTGTACAGTAACTACGTTCCTATGTAATTTGCATAACGTTACCGCTAACGTATTGACTCGTGCTTCATTTTCCGCTAATCTAAAAGTGTTCATAGAACATGTTTCATGAAAACTAAACTTTGTTAGAACAAGTTCAGTACGCATGACGAAAACTGCTCCATCTTTGCGTGATGTCGCTCAAGCTGCCGGGGTATCGCTCGGCACAGCATCACGAGCGCTCAACAATAAAGCCAATGTTCTTCCCGCGACTCGCGCGCTCGTCCTGAAGGCAGCAGCCGACATCGGCTATCAGCTTCAAATCCGCGTGCCGACGACCGTCGCCTCGAAGATCAACACGATTGGCGTGGTCGTCAAGCGCGATCCCGGCGAGCATCCCCGTCTCGATCAATTCAATTACACGGTACTCTGCGGCGTCGAGGACGAATGTGAGCGCCTCGGTCTGAACCTGATGTACGCCAGCCTGCCCGTCAATGAATTCAGCCACGCGACCACGTGGTCGTCGATGCTCGAAAGCGGCGACGTGGACGGCCTCGTGATTATCGGCATCGTCTTTAGCGATGTCTCCGTGACCAACCGCATCCCGCAGCACATCCCGGTCGTCGTGGTCGATGCGGCGGCGCGCGGTGTCGAGTGCGACGTGGTGCTGACCAACAACGCGCAGGGCGCATACGAGGCGGTCAGCTACCTGATCGCGCATGGGCACAGCAAAATCGGCTTGATTGGCAGCAGCGGCACGGATGAGGAGCATCCGAGTATCCATGAGCGGCGCTGCGGTTACCTGAAAGCGCTCGCCGAATACGGTATCGAAGCCACTTACGTCGAGGACAGCTTGCTTAACGGCGATAGCGCTTACAGCGCGACGATTCGGCTGCTCAACCGCGTGCCGGACATCAGCGCGGTTTTCGCCTGCAACGACGACGTTGCCATGCACGTCATCCGCGCGCTGCGCGATCTGGGGCGGCGGGTGCCGGAAGACGTTTCCGTAATTGGCTTCGACGATACGGCGGGCGCGCTTGATACCCAGCCACCGCTGACGACGATCCACGTCTACAAGGAGTTGATGGGGGCACTGGCGGTACGCCAGTTGTACGAGCGCGCGGCGGACATTCATCGCCCGCCGATCACGACGCTGATCGGCGCGAAACTGGTTCAGCGCGACTCGGTTGCGCGGTTTGCGAGCAGGCAGACCATGCCTGAGACCTGAAGGTGGGGCCTGTGGTTGGAGATTGGCCGGAACACGCCTGAAAACCGTTCCTCGGCAAAGGCAGTGTTTTCGAGCGTGTCCGGTCATCTCGTGGTGAGTGAAAGGAGCCTGTATTGAGTCGATAGCAAGCGACACTCAGACCCTTTTCGCGTCTCATTTTATCACAAATAGACGACGGTGAGACGGGAAAGGGCGCATCGAATCTTCTTTTTCAGTAGAGGAGCAGTTGCGCATGAAACGCAGAATATTGTTTAGCCTGATTACACTCGTGCTGGTCGTCGCGCTCGGCACGAATGTCCTGTTCGCCCAGGGCAACTATAAACAATCACCGATGCTCGACGCCGACGTGTCGTCGGGCAAGCTTCCGGCGGTCGATCAGCGCCTCCCGACTGATCCCGATGTGGTCAAACCGTTCAATGAAACCGGAGCCTATGGCGGCACGATGCGCGTCGGCTTCACCGGGACAAATCCCGGCTGGGGTGGCCTGTGGTACATCACGGGCTGGGAGAATCTGGTCTCGTGGGCGCCCGATTTCTCCGGCGTTGTTCCGAATATTGCCTCAAGCTGGGACGTGAACTCGGACGCGACCATGTACACTTTCCACTTGCGCCCCGGCATGAAGTGGAGCGACGGTCAGCCCTTCAACGCGGACGACGTGGCCTTCTACATCAACGACGTGCTGCTGAACACCGACCTCAACCCGACCGGAACCGCTGACTGGCTGCCCGCTGATCAGGCGAACGGCTTCAAGTTCAACGAGATCGATCAGGAAACCTTCAGCTTCACGTTCCCACATCCGTATGGCACGCTGCTGCTCAACCTCGCGCAGTGGAATGGCCGCCAGATCACGTGGTACCCGAAACATTGGCTGATGCAGTTCCACAAGAAATACAACCCGGATGGCATCGACGCGCTGGTTTCGCAGGCGCAGGGCGTCACCGACTGGGTGGGGCTGTTCAATCAGAAGGCGTCCGGCCCGTCCGACGACACCAACAACTACTACAACAATCTGGATCGCCCGCTGCTGTTCCCCTGGATTCCGACCTCGGTGCTGGGCGGCAACACGCAGATGACGATGGTGCGCAACCCGTACTACTGGAAAGTCGATGATCAGGGCAATCAGCTTCCCTACGTGGACAATATCACCGGCATTTCCTATCAGGACAATCAGGCGCGCACGCTGGCGATGATCAACGGCGACCTCGATTACGTCAAAGACCCCGGCGACGATCAGCGTGAAGCTTACTTCGACGCCATGAACAGCGGCGCGCCGATCAAGATTCAGACGACCACCTCGGATGGCGCGAACACCAACTCGATTATGTTCAACCTGAGCATCGCCGACCCTGCCAAGAACGCCATTTTCAACGACAAGAACTTCCGCATCGGCATGTCTTACGCCATCAACCGTCAGGAGATCATCGACGTGGTGCATGGTGGTCAGGGCAAGCCCTGGCAGCTATCGCCGCTCGAAGGCTCGCCGCTCTACGACGAAACGCTCGGCACGCAGTACACCGATTTCGATGTGGACAAGGCGAATCAGTATCTCGATATGGTCATCCCGAACAAGGATGCCAGCGGGATGCGCGAGACGAAGGACGGCCAGCCGCTCAATATCGTCTTCTCGGTTTCGAATGATCTGTCCTACGGCACGAACTGGGTGCAGGTCGCCGAAATGCTGATCGGCTACTGGAAAGCCGTCGGCGTGAGCGTGCAGTTGAACTCGATGGCGGACACGCAGTTCATCCAGAACAAGCAGCAGAACAACCTCGAACTGACGATGTACACGGGCGAAGGCGGCGCTGGCCTCAACGCCATCCTCGATCCGCGCTACTTCACGCCGATGGAATACTTCGGCATGTTCAGCAACGGCTGGTACAACTGGCGCTTGCAGGTTCCCAATACCGTTCAGGTGGAGCCGCCGCAGGAGATCAAGGATGATCGCGCGGTGTACGATCAGGTCTTGCAGGAACCGACCAGCGATCAGGCCATCGCGCAGATGAAGAAGGTGCTTGACCTCGCCCAGCAGAATTTCTGGGTTATCGGCATCTCGACGCCGCCCCCCGGCTATCAGCCTTACGGCGTGCATCTGGGTAATCAGGCTGACTCGCGCATCGACGGCTGGATTGAAGGCGTTCAGAAGATCACCTATCCAGAACAGTGGTACATGAAGCAGTAGCTTTTCTGACGCAAGGATTGTTTTGTAGGGGCGAGGCATGCCTCGCCCCTACGGAGCAATCAACCTGTTTGCGTCAGCACAAGACAGACGGGGTTCAAGGAAAATGGTGTGAAGAAATATTTGATCCGGCGCTTTCTGTACATGATTTTTACCGTCTGGGTGGTCACGATTGTCTCGTTCGCCGTGATTCAGCTTCCTCCCGGCGACTACGTGACGACGATGGTCACGCAGATGCTGGGGCAGGGTGTGAAGGAGATCAAGCCGGAAGTCATCGAGCAGATGCGCGAGGAATACGGCCTGAACGATCCGCTGCCCGTGCAGTATTTGAAGTGGATGCGCAACATCATCACTAAAGGCGATTTCGGTTATTCGCTCAACTTCAAGCGCGATGCCCGCGATCTGATCTTCGAGCGCCTGCCGATGTCGTTCGCCGTGACTTTTACCTCCGTGCTGTTTATCTGGGTGGTGGCGCTGCCGATTGGCATTTACTCGGCAGTGCAGAAATACTCTCCCGGTGATTACGTGGCGACTTTCCTCGGCATGATCGGCCTCGCCGTGCCAAATTTTCTGTTCGCACTGATCGTGATGTACATTGGCTATAAATATTTCGGTACGACCATCAGCGGGCTGTTTTCGCAGCAGTACGCGACCGCGCCCTGGAGTTGGGGCAAGCTGCTCGACTTCCTCCAGCATCTCTGGATTCCCGTGATCATCATTGGCTCGGCAGGTGTCGCGGGCTTGATCCGCACGCTGCGCGCCAACCTGCTCGACGAACTGAACAAGCCCTATGTCGATACCGCCCGCGCCAAAGGCTTATCCGAGTGGCGGCTGATTTTGAAATATCCCGTGCGCTATGCACTCAACCCGTTCGTCAGCACGATTGGCTGGATTCTCCCCGGCCTCGTCGCGGGTGAGGTGATCGTCTCGACGGTGATGAACCTGCCCACCTCCGGGCCGGTGCTGCTCAACGCGCTGTTGCAGCAGGATATGTACGTCGCGTCCGGTTTCATCCTCGTATTGAGCGCGCTGACGGTCGTCGGCACGTTCGCGTCGGATGTCCTGCTGGTTTTCCTTGATCCGCGTATTCGTTTGGAGTAAGCGCTTATGGGTACGTTGAGCCAGCCGAACGACGCCATTGGCGCGCCCGTTCCGCCTGCGGTCGAGGTCGTCGCCAAAGACGAGCTTTCCGTTGAAGTCGCCTCACAGTGGCAGTTGATGTGGTGGAAGTTTCGCAAGAATAAGCTGGCGGTGATCGGCGGGATCATCGTTTTTCTCTTCTACTTTGTCGCCATCTTCGCCGATTTTTTCGCGCCCGTCTCGACCGATACCTACATCGCCGATTACTCTTACGCGCCGCCGCAGTCGATTAACTTTATTCAGAACGGGCAGTTCGCGCCTTACGTGAATGGCTATTCCTTCACGCGCGACCCGCAGTCGTTCAAGAAGCTGTGGACGCTCGATGAGAGCAAAGTCATCCCGATTGGCCTGTTCGTACAGGGCGAACCCTACAAAATCATCGGCCTGATCCCGACCAACATCCACCTGATCGGCCCGGTGCAGTCCGGTCAGCCGTTTTATCTGATGGGCGCGGACAAAAGCGGGCGCGACGTGTTCAGCCGGATCGTGTTCAGCAGTCGAATATCGCTGAGTATTGGGCTGGTCGGCGTGGCTTTGAGCCTCATCTTAGGCATTGTGCTGGGCGGCATCTCTGGCTTGATCGGCGGCTTCTGGGACAACGTGATCCAGCGCTTGATCGAGATTACCCTCTCGATTCCGACGCTGCCGATCATCATCGCGTTTGCCGCCCTCGTCCCCATCGACTGGAGCGTGCTGCTGGTCTATTTCATTGTCTCGATTCTGCTGGCGTTCACGGGCTGGACAGGCTTGGCGCGCGTCGTGCGCGGCAAGTTCCTCGCCTTGCGCGAAGAGGATTTCGTCTTGGCCGCGCGACTCGACGGTGCGAACAACCGCCGCCTGATCTTCCGCCACATGCTGCCGTCCTTCTACAGCCACATCATCGCCTCGGTGACGCTCGCGCTCCCCGGCATGATTTTGGGCGAGACGGCGCTGAGTTTTCTCGGCGTCGGCCTGCGACCCCCGGTCGTCAGTTGGGGCGTGCTGCTGCAAGACGCGCAGAAGATCAACGTGATCGCGTCGTATCCCTGGCTGCTCTATCCCGCTTTCGCCGTGATTGTGATTGTGCTGGCCTTCAACTTCCTCGGCGATGGCCTGCGCGATGCCGCTGATCCGTATTGAGAAGCAGAGTTAAAAGTAACCGAAGTTAAAAGGCAAGCGCGCAGGGCGACCCACTTTTAACTTTTAACTGGAGATTACTTATGCCCGAACCCTTACTGGAAGTGAAAGACCTCCGCATCCACTTCTTCACCGACGAAGGTGTTGTGCGCGCCGTCGATGGCGTCGATATGACCATCGAGCGCGGCAAGACGCTCTGCCTCGTCGGAGAAAGCGGCTGCGGCAAGAGCGTGACCAGCCGCGCTTTCCTCAAGATCATTCGCGCGCCGGGGAAACTGGTCGGTGGGCAGATGCTCTATCATCACCGCCAGCCGAATGGCACGACCGAGATCATCGACATTGCCCAACTGGATGCGAAAGGCCGCGCGATTCGCCGGATTCGCGGCAAGGAAATCTCGATGATCTTTCAGGAGCCGATGTCGTCGTTGAGTGTGATGCACACCGTTGGCAACCAGATCATTGAGACGATTCGCCTGCACGAGACCATGTCCAAGCAGGCGGCACACGAGCGCGCGATTGAACTGCTGCGCAAGGTCGAAATCCCGCGCCCGGAGCGGATTGTCGATGAATACCCATTTCGCCTGAGCGGTGGGATGCGCCAGCGCGTCATGATTGCGATGGCCTTGTCGTGCAACCCGACGCTGCTGATCGCCGACGAGCCAACGACCGCGCTCGACGTGACGACACAGGCGCAGATTCTCAAGCTGCTGCGCTCGCTGCAAGCCGAGTTCGGCATGGCGATGCTCTTCATCACCCACGATCTCGGCGTGGTCGCGGAAATCGCCGACGACGTCGCGGTGATGTATCTCGGTCAGATTGTCGAATCGAGCGATGTGGATACGCTGTTCAACAATCCGAAGCATCCCTACACGCAGGCGCTGCTCAAGTCGATCCCGCGCATTGCCGCCGAGCGCGGGCAGCTTGATCCAATTGCGGGGATGGTTCCCAGTCCGTTCCGGCGACCGGGCGGCTGTCCCTTTCATCCGCGCTGCACCCAGCGAATGCACCAATGCAGCAGCGTCGTCCCGACGGTCACTCCACTGAGTGATGGTCATCAGGTGCGCTGCCTGCTCTACGAGCAGAAGCCGGAAACGGAGGCTGTCCAACATGGTTAGCGTCAGCGAAGCTATCCCCATGACGGCATTGCGCATGGAGGACGATCATGACCTGCTCGAAGTGCGCGACCTGCGCATGTATTTCCCGATTCGCAAGGGGTTCTTCTCGCAGGTGGTGGGCTACGTCAAGGCGGTCGATGGCGTCTCGTTCCAGATTCGACGCGGCGAGACGCTCGGTCTTGTGGGGGAGAGCGGTTGCGGCAAATCGACAATTGGTCGCTGCATCGTTCGCGCCTATGACGTGACGGGCGGGCATATTCTCTACCAGCAGGAGGACAGCAGCGTCGAGGATTTGGCGCATACACCGCCGGAGCAGCTTCGCCTCATGCGCAAAGACATCCGCATGATCTTCCAAGACCCATACTCGTCACTCAACCCGCGCATGACCGTGTTCGATAACGTCAGCGAGGCGCTGCAAAATACGGGCAAAATGTCGCGCACGGAAATCCGCGACCGCGTGGCCTATCTGCTTCAGCGTGTCGGCCTGCGCCCGGAGTATATGTCGCGTTACCCGCACGCCTTTAGCGGCGGCGAGCGCCAGCGCATCGTCGTCGCGCGCGCGCTGATCACCAACCCGCGCCTGATCGTGGCGGACGAAGCCGTCTCCGCGCTCGACGTGTCGGTGCGGGCGCAGATTCTCAATCTGCTTGAGGAGCTTCAGGACGAGTTTCAACTGACCTATCTGTTCATCTCGCACGATTTGGGCGTGATCCGCCACATCTGTGATCGGGTGGCGGTGATGTACGTCGGCAAGCTGGTCGAGACGGCCTCAATTGACGAGTTGTACCGTCACCCGAAGCACCCGTATACCGAAGCGCTGCTCTCGTCGGTACCAATCACCAACCCGCGTCAGCGCGGCGAGCGCAACAACATCCGGCTGACCGGAGACGTAGCCGACCCGTCGAATCCGCCGAGCGGCTGCTACTTCCACCCACGCTGCCCCTACGCGCAGCAGAAATGCAGCGAGCAGGAACCGTCGCTGCTGCCTGTGCATGATCAGGCGGACACTGGGCATCTGGTTGCCTGCCACTACGCCGACGAACTGACCCTCCGAGGCGTGATTCACGACGAAGGGTAACACCGGGCACGGCGCGCCGTGCCCCAACCACTCCTTTTAACATCCTCAGTGTGCATTCGAATTTACAGCCGCGCAGGGCACGAGTTAAAATCGTGCGGAGTCTACTTATTTCTGGAGAGACAGAGCTTATGATCGAAACTACGCTTGCTGTTCGCTCTGACAGCCCGATTGGAACGATTTCCCCACGCCTATACGGTCAGTTTGCCGAACATTTGGGTCGCTGCTGCTATGACGGCCTCTGGATCGGCGCGGATCGCAGCGACATTCCTCACTATGGCGGCTTCCGTAAGGATGTCGTCGATGCGCTCAGGAAGCTGCCCGTACCGCTGCTGCGCTGGCCGGGCGGCTGCTATGCCGATCACTACCACTGGCGCGACGGTATCGGCGAGCGCTCAACGCGGCTGGGGATGTCGTGCGGTTTGCAGGTCGAGGACGACAACAGCCTCGGCACGCACGAATTTATCGCTCTGTGCCGGATGCTCGGCGCGGAACCCTATCTGGCGGGCAACCTCGGCAGTGGTTCGCCGCAGGAACTCTGCGACTGGCTCGAATACTGCAACACGTCGATCAACACCAAGCTGGCGCGGGAGCGCGCCGCCAACGGCTCGCGTGAGCCGTTCGGCGTGACACTGTGGGGCGTCGGCAACGAGAACTGGGGCTGCGGCGGCAACTTTGACGCGGAAACCTATGGGCGTGAATACCGCCGCTTTGCCACCATGCTGCGCCACGTCGATCCCAGTGCCCAGTTGGTCGCGTGCGGGCAGGAGGACGAGTGGAATCTCAAGTTTTTGCAGACGAACCAGCATCCGGTGCATTTCGCCCTGATGGATCACCTCTCGATCCATCGCTACTGGATTCACGGCGGGCCGGAAGTCGCTTTCAGCGAGCAGCAGTATTACGATTTGCTCAAGGAAGCCGACGAGACCGAGGACTTCGTTCAGCGCACGGCAGGTTACGTCGCCGAGTACGCGGGACAGACAGGGCATCGCGTCGGCATCGCGCTCGACGAGTGGGGCGTCTGGCATCCCGAAGCGCGTCCGTGGGGGCCGGACGGACAAACGCTGCACCGCGAGCCGATCACTTACGAGCAGGCCGGTACGCTGCGTGACGCGCTGGCGATTGCCGTCGCGCTCGAAGGCTTTCATCGTCAATGTAATGTGCTGACGCTGGCGAATCTGGCACAGATTGTCAACGTGCTGCACGCCGTCGCCATGACCGAAGGCGCGTTGATGTGGCTGACGCCGAGCTATTTCGCGCTGCAAATGCACACGCCGCACATCGGCGCAACGGCGCTGCCCGTTGAAATCGCGCATGGCATGGCAATGCCGGGAAGCAAGGTCAACGCGGTGACGGCGACTGCCTCCCGGAACGAGCGCGGAACGGCGGTCACGCTGACCAACCGACACTTTGATCAGCCTGCGGCAGTCACGCTCAAGGTGGCGGGGAAGTCCGCGAAGGCGCTGCTGCTCACGGCGGATCAGGCCAACGCGACCAACAGTGCGCAGAACCCTGAAGCCGTCAAGTCGGTCGCGCTCGACGTTCACGCGGACGGAGCGAATCAATGGCGGATCGAACTGCCCCCGCACTCGCTGGCGACGGTGCAGTTGACGTAGAATATTGCAAGGCCATTCGCAGTTGTCAGATTAGGCAGCGCGAGCGATTATTATGGCAATGTTAAGACTTTGACGAATCCACCACCGGAAAGGGGTACTTGCTCGTGAAAATTGGCATGGTAACCGACAGCCTGAGCGCTCTGAGTCTCGATGAACTGCTCGACACTTCGGTTCAGCTTGGGCTGCAAATGATCGAATTTCCCTGCGGTAACTGGAGTCCAGCGCCGCACGTCAATCTGGATCGGCTGCTGGAAGATGAGAACGAGCGCAAGACCTTTATCGGCAAAGTCCGCGATCACGGGCTGGAGATCAGCGCGCTGAACTGCTCCGGTAACCAGCTTGCGCCGGGAGCGCGTGGTCAGGCGCACGATGAGGTCGTGCATAAGACGATGAAGTTGGCGAACCTGCTCGGCATCAAGCGCATCGTCATGATGTCCGGTCTGCCCGGTGGCAAGGGAGACAGTTTCCCGAACTGGATCACGGTGGTATGGCCGCCGGAGACCAAAGACGTTTTTGAGTATCAGTGGGAAGAAGTAGCGATCCCGTATTGGCAAAATCTGGTGCGCTACGCCGCTGATCAGGGTATCGAGAAGATTTGCATCGAACTGCACGGGCATCAACTGGTCTACAACGTGCCGACGATGCTGCGTCTGCGCGAAGCGGCTGGCCCGATGGTCGGCGCGAACTTCGATCCCAGCCATATGATGTGGATGGGAGGCGATCCGCTGGCGGCGATTCGGCGCTTGGGCAAGGCGATCTATCACGTTCACGCCAAAGATACGCGCATCGACTCGGAGAACGCGGCTTATAACACGCTGCTCGAAACCGAGCCGGATGCGAACGCCGCCGGACGCTCGTGGAACTACGTTACGCTTGGCTACGGGCACGGCGAGTCGTGGTGGCGTGACTTCATTCTGCTGCTGCGACAGGTCGGCTACAATGACGTATTGAGCATCGAACACGAGGACGTGAGTATGGCCCCGCTCGAAGGCGTGAAGAAGAGCGTGCAGTTCCTTGAAGGGATTATCGAGAAAAGCTAGGCGCTTGCAGCGATGTGGCGCATTTTCGTAGGGGCGAGGCATATCTCGCCCCTACACGGCAGCGCAATCGTTGATTTGTAGGGGCGAACATACAGGTTCGCCTTTTTGAATTCATTCCTCTTGGCGTCTTGGCGGTTAAATCTGTCTTTTCGTTACGCTTTACGTGAACTGCGGCTGCTGGCGCGCACCACCAGCATGGGATCGAGGATGATCTGGCGGTCGGTGGCAGCCTGATGGCCGATCTCCGTGAGAATCAATTCCATCACCTTGTTGGCGATCAGCGGAATCGGCTGGCGCACCGAGGTCAGGCCGATGAGTTCGGCGACGGGCGTATCGTCGTAGCCCGTCAGCGCCACGTCGATGCCGATTTCCAGCCCGACCGACTCGACGTAGCGCTTGACGCCGAAGGCCATCACGTCGTTGGCGCAAACAATGGCCGTTGGCCTCGGTTTGCTGGTCAGGATGCTCTGCGCGGCCTGAAACGCATCGTCGAGCGTGTTCGAGGCGTGCGCCATCCAGCTTTCGCGGATCGGCAGGTGGTTGCTGGTCAGCGTATCGATATAGCCTTGCGTGCGGATGTCGCCGATGCGCATACCCTCCGGCCACGAGATCATGCCGATCCGCTCGTGACCGTTCGCCATCAGATGCTCGACGGCCAACTGAATGCCGCGCTTGCCATCGACATCGACGTACGGGAAGTCCCACTCAGCGTTCGACTTGCCGTAAGCCGCGAACGGAATTTTCAGTTCGAGCAGGCGGCGAATACGCGGATCATCATAAACCACGTCCGACAGCACGAAGCCATCGACCCGGTTGGCATTGACCAAATCCTCGTAGGCTTTGATGCCGCCGACCTGCGTGAAGGTCAGAATGTGATAGCCGAACGACTCGGCACGCTGCGCCAGTTCGTACAGGAACAAATCGAGCAGGGGATTGCGGCGAATTGCGTCCTCTGCGACGTGCCACGCATAGCCGATCAGCCGCGTCTCGTTGGTTTTGAGGTTGCGCGCGGTCGTATTCGGGTGATAGCCGAGGTCGCGGATGGCGTTGCGCACCAACTGGCGCGTCGTCGGCTTAATGAGCGGATTGTCGTTGATCACGTAGGACACGGTGGTGATCGACACGCCTGCGTAAGCCGCCACGTCGCGCATGGTGATGTTGAGTTGATACTTGAGCGTATCAGCCGCTTCCAGCACCGACGCTTTGGTTTCGTCGTCGGCCTCGGTTTCGCCGGACAATATCTGATACGCCGTTGCCATCGAGACCTGTGCCCGTTCAGCAACGTCTTTAAGGGTTGCCATAGTTTCCCGCAATCGTTGGTAAGCGATTAGCGATTCGCTAAAAGCCAAATGCTAAACGCGCATCGTGAACAACTTCGCGAACGTTATCTCTATTTTAAACATTATCCTTTGACCCCGCCGAGCGACAAGCCGCGCTGCAAATAGCGCTGAAGCAGTACGGCGATCAGGAGCGGGGGCAGCAGCGCGAGGAACGAGACCGCCATCTGCACGTTGAGCGGCGGCGCGAATAGAGGGCTGCCGTTGATCGCATACCAGACGCGCACCGTCACGGTTTGGATGCTCGAATCGGTCAGCACCAGCGACGGCAGCAGGAAGTCTTTCCACAAGCCGATAAAGCCGACGATCACCAGCACGACGAGAATCGGACGCGCGAGCGGCAGAGCAATCGACCAGAAAGTGCGCAAGGCCGACGCGCCATCGACTTTGGCCGCGTCGAACAGGTCACTGGGGATGCCCTCGAAGAACACCTTCATGAGCAAAATGCCGAAAGCGTTAATCGAGTAGGGCAGCCACAAACCCCAGTACGAGTTCAACAGGCTGATATTGATGATTGGCACGTTGACGATGGTCGTGTAGAGCGGCACGATGTAGGCGATGCTGGGAACCATCAGCGTGATCAGGAATGCGCCCATCACGAAACGCCCGCCGATGGGCTTCAGTCGCGCGAGGCTGTACGCCGCCAGCGTCGTGACGGTCAGTTGACAGATCAACCCGCCGATGACGACGATGAACGAGTTCTTGAACTGATCGAGCAGGCCAAATTGATTCCAGGCGGTCAGATAATTCTGCCATTGGGCGTTCGCCGGGAAGATTTGCAGGCCGCCCTTGTAAATCTCGGTGCTGGATTTGAGGCCGGAGGTGAAGGCGAACAGGAACGGAAACAGCACCGTCGCCGACAGCACGATCAGGATGATCAGAAACAGGATGTACAGGCGGCGTCCGCCGGGTGTGCGCGCTTCAAGTGTTGAGAGAATGCCGCGATCCCACGATTCCATAATGGCTTAGTCCTCCGCGCGGCTGGTGATACGCATATAAATGGCCGAGAATACGCCCAGAATGACGATCACCGAGAGGCTCCAGGCGGAAGCGAGACCGAAATCGTTGTTCAAAAACGCTTTGCGATAGATCACCAGCACGGGCGTCAGGCTGGCGTTGCTCGGCCCGCCCTGTGTGAGCAGGAAAGGCTCGGTGAAAATCTGCACCACCGCGATAATTTGCAGGATGAAGGTCACGACCATCGTCCGTCTGAGGTGCGGGAAGGTGATGTAACGGATGCGCTGCCAGGGCGTCGCGCCTTCGATCTCGGATGCCTCATAGTATTCGGTTGGGATGTCCTGAAGGGCGGCGAGATAGATCAGCATGGTGCTGCCAAAGTTCGCCCACGTCAGGATCAGGATAATCGATTCTTTGACCAGCAGCGGGTCTTGCAGCCACGACTGCGGTGGGATGTGGAAAATGTGCAAAACAGCGTTGAGGAAACCGTTGTCCGGGTTGTAGATCAAGCGCCAGATGATCAGCGCAATCGTGATCGGGATCACGGTTGGCAGGAAATAAACTAGCCGGAAGAAGCCTCTGGCGCGGCGTACCTCGTTGACCATGATCGAGATGAAAATCGGCACGAAGAAGCCCATCGCCAGACTGAACGAGGCAAACAGCAGGCTGTTACGCCACGCGATCACGAAGTTGGGGTCGATGAACATGCGCTGGAAGTTGTCGAAGCCGACCCACGTCGATGACCCGTTCAGGCTGACGTTCTGAAAGCTGAAAATCACGGTCTTGATCATCGGATACCATGCAAAGATGGCGAAGACGATCAGCGCGGGCAGCAGGAACAGATAGGCGGAGATTTGCTCCGGCCAGCGTATCCGCCGCCATGAGGCGCGGCGCAGATGCGTTGCTGGAGTGGAAGAAGCGGTCACTGCCATAATGAAAACCTTATTTTTATCCCAGCGGGACGAGCCATGTACGTGAGTTGCGAGGTTGTCCCCCTCACGTCAGGAGGGGGACAGAACTCAGATGCTCGTTGTCGCTTCTATTATGGCATGATTAGCTGGCAGGCGTAGCGCTCTGCGCCAGATGATCGAGCACGGTGGATTGGAACGTGTCCGCCGTATCCTTGAGGACGGTCGCGGGATCCGCCGTCTGGTCGGTGAGGATGGTGCTGACGGCTGCGCCAACAGCGGCGTAGTAGTCCTGACCCGCCGGAGCAGGTTCGACCTGAAGCTTGACACTGCCGTCAGCAATTGCGTCGGTGAAGGCGCTGTAGTTGGCGGTCGGCAGGGTGTTGTAGCTGGTGTCGAAGGCGTTGCGCGCGGTCTGGTAGTCGCCCGTGAACAGCGGCAGGACTGGGCCACCGATCACCGGGTTGGTTTCAGCCTTCTGAGCATCAAGCGCGGTCTTGTCTTCCTGCGGGTCGAACAGACGCCACAGTTCGAAGTAGGTCGCGGCTTCCTGCTCATCGGCGCTCGCCGTGCTGCTGACCATGTACATGTTGCCGCCCGTCAGCGAGACACTGCCACCGGGGCCAGCGGGCAGCGGCGCGAAGCCGATGTTCGACATATCGACATCCGGGAAGCTGGTCTTGATCCACGAATACTGATCGCCAGCCATCATGACCATCGCGGCCTTGCCAGTCGCCAGTTCGGTGCCGTTGCCGCCCCAGTCGAGGGTTTCACGCGGCAGCACGTCGTCCGTCCAGCGCAGGTCTTTGACCAACTGGAGCGCCTGAACCGACGCGCCTGTGCCGAAGCCAGCGGTGTAGGTGCCGTCGCCGTTATCCTTGATGATATTGTCAGGGGTTTCGCCGAAGGTGTAGGCAAGCACGGTGAAGTGCCAGCCGCCCGCGTTCGCGCCGTCATTGATGAAGGAGAAGCCGACCACGCCGTTGTCACGGTCGGTCAGTTTCTTGGCGTCCGCGCGCAGTTCATCCCACGTCGCGGGCGGGGTATCGATACCCGCCGCCTTGAGCATGGAGATATTGTAGCCAATACCCATCGCGTAAGCGCCGTAGGGCAGGCCGTAGACTTTGCCGTCCTTCATGGCGAGGTTGATGATGTCCTTGTTGAAGACGCTGCCGAGGTTATTGGCATTGAAAATGGTGCTGATGTCGGCAGCGACGCCCGCGTTGATGTATTTCTGCGGGTCGGTCAGGTAGACCTGGAACAACGTTGGCACCTGGCCGCCAGCGACCAGCGCGGCGAAGGTGTCCGGCGCATAGGTATACTCGGAGCCGTTGACGGTGACGTTCGGGTAAGCCTTCTCGAAGCGTGCCACCTGATCCGACCAGGTTTGCAGGCCAACGGCGTCACTGGCGGGCGGTTTGTTGGTGACGCTGATTGTCACGGGACGACCCCCGGCAATCTGATCGGGCATCTTGACGACCGACGGTGGGAGGCTGGCGGCTTCGGTCGCGGCCTGAGCGTTCGTGCTGGCGATGCCGATGCCCATCACGGCAACGACACAAATCAACAGGATGAAACGCATGAGCTTCACAATTTATCTCCTTTGAAAGTAATTTTGCTCAGAGGTGTTGGTTGATAAACGCAGTAAAATCGATAGCGGCTTCCTCCCTGAAAACTGACCGGGAATAAGTTTTAAAACGTTTCAAAATTAAACATAGCACTAGCTGTAAACCTTGTCAAGCAGTTTGATTTTTGGCAGAAATGCCAGGAAAACGTTATCAGATTGTGCAGAATTGAACGAAGACAGGAAAATCCGAAAGGTTGACGATGAGCCAAATGCCGATTACACTGATTAAAAATTGTAACGTTTCAAGTAGTGCGCAAAGAAATGGATTTCTGCTGAATGATTGAGACAACTTCTCCCTTTTTCGACCGGGTTCGCATGACGGGCAGCCCGGCAGCGAATCCACAAAGCATGATTGTTTGCGGTCATGCGCGTTTTACGGTGCTGACCGCGCGTCTGATCCGCCTCGAATGGGCATCTGACGGTCAGTTTGAGGATCGCGCGACTTTCGCTTTTCCGACGCGCTACGCCAACGCGCCTGCTTTTACGGTTGATCAATCCGATACCCGCGTCGATTTGAAAACCGAGGCGCTGACCCTGCATTACAGCGCTGACGATCAGCCATTTCACGCGGACAATCTGTCGATCAGCTTCGATTTGAACGGGCAGCGCGTTGAATGGAAGCCGGGGACGCCCAATCTCGGCAACCTGCGCGGAACCTATCGCACACTCGATCAGGCCGCTGGCGCGGTCAGCCTGCCCGAAGGCTTGCTTTCGCGCGATGGCTGGTCGCTGTTTGACGACAGCGGCCTGCCCGTCTGGGATGTCGAGGGGTATTGGGTTGAAGGTCGTCCTGACGATCACCTGCAAGACTGGTATTTCTTCGGCTACGGCCACGATTACAAAGCGGCGCTGAGTGAGTACATTCAGTTTGGCGGACAAGTGCCGCTGATCCCGCGCTACGTGCTCGGCGGTTGGTGGTCGCGCTTCTGGGCGTACAGCGACAAAGACCTGATGCAGTTGGTTGAGGATTTCCAGTCGCGTGATATTCCACTCGACGTACTCGTCGTCGATATGGACTGGCACACGCCCGATGCGTGGACGGGCTATACCTGGAACCGCAAGCTGTTTCCTGACCCTGATGCGTTTCTTCGCTGGGTTCATGAGCAGGGACTGTACGCGACCTTCAATCTGCATCCGGCGCAGGGCGTCCAGAAGCACGAGGCGGTCTATCCTGAATTCGCGCGCCTGCTCGGTCAAGACCCGGAACTTGGCTCGGCAGTCACTTTCCGCCCGGCTGACAAAGCCTTCATGCAGTATTATTTCGAGCGCCTGCATCACCCGATGGAGGAGCAGGGCGTCGATTTCTGGTGGCTCGACTGGCAGCAGGGCGAGGTGAGCGACATCAAGCATCTCGATCCGCTGCCCTGGTTGAATCATCTCCACTTCCGCGACTCGGTGCGGCGCGGTTCGCGCCCGATGCTCTATAGTCGCTGGGGCGGGCTAGGCAACCATCGCTATCCGATTGGCTTTTCCGGGGATGCCTATGCGACCTGGGAAGCGCTGCGTTTTCAGGCTTATTTCACGCCGACGGCTTCGAACGTGCTGTACGGTTGGTGGAGTCACGACATTGG